>NZ_JBVIGA010000004.1:135360-409116 GCF_055571035.1 Streptomyces malachitofuscus
AAGGGGGGGGGGGGGGGGGGGGGGGGGGGGGGGGGGGGGGGGGAGGGGGGGGGGGGGGGGGGGGTGTGGGTGTGGGGGGGGGGTGGGGGGGGGTTTGTTTTCCCCCCCCCCCCCCCCCCGCGGCCGTTCCGCCCCGCGGAACGGCCGCGCACGGCCGCCTGGGCTACTTCTCGGTCACCCCGGCCGAATCGAAGGTCGCCACCTCGTGCATGGCCCGTGCCGTGCTCTGCACGAGCGGGAGGGCCAGCAACGCGCCCGTGCCCTCGCCGAGGCGGAGGTCGAGGTCGACCAGCGGGCGCAGGCCCAGCTTGTTGAGGGCGGCGACATGGCCGGGCTCCGCACTGCGGTGGCCCGCGATGCAGGCGGCCAGGACCTCGGGGGCGATGGCCCGGGCCACCAGCGCGGCGGCACCGGCGCTGACGCCGTCCAGGATCACCGGCGTACGCAGCGAGGCCCCGCCGAGGAGCAGGCCGACCATGGCCGCGTGCTCGAAGCCTCCGACGGCGGCGAGGACGCCGAGCGGGTCGGCCGGGTCCGGCTGGTGGAGTTCGAGGGCGCGGCGGACGACCTCGGTCTTGCGGGCGAGGGTCTCGTCGTTGATGCCGGTGCCGCGGCCGGTGACCTCGGCCGGGTCGGCGCCGGTGAAGACGGAGATGAGGGCGGCGGACGCGGTGGTGTTGGCGATGCCCATCTCGCCGGTGAGCAGCGCCTTGTTGCCGGCCGCCACCAGGTCCCGGGCGGTCTCGATGCCGACCTCGATGGCCTGCTTGGCCTCCTCGCGCGTCATCGCGGGGCCGGTGGTCATGTCGGACGTGCCGGCACGGATCTTGCGCGGCAGCAGTCCGGGCGTGGCCGGGAGGTCGGAGGACACACCGACGTCGACGACGCAGACCTCGGCGCCCACCTGTGCGGCGAAGGCGTTGCAGACCGCTCCCCCGCCGAGGAAGTTGGCCACCATCTGGGCGGTGACCTCCTGCGGCCAGGGGGTGACGCCCTGGGCGTGCACGCCGTGGTCGCCGGCGAAGATCGCGACGGCCGCGGGCTCCGGGATGGGCGGCGGGCACTGGCGGGACAGGCCGGACAGCTGGGCGGAGATGATCTCCAGCATGCCGAGCGCCCCGGCCGGCTTGGTCATACGCTTCTGACGCTCCCATGCCTCGCCGAGGGCCTTGGCGTCGAGCGGGCGGATCTGCGCGACGGTCTCGGCGAGCAGGTCGTGGGGGTCCTCTCCGGGCAGGGCGCGTCGGCCGTACGTCTCCTCGTGCACGACCCAGGACAGGGGGCGGCGCTTGGACCAGCCGGCCTGCATCAGCTCGGGCTCGGCCGGAAATTCGTCGACGTAGCCGACGCACAGGTAGGCGACGACCTCCAGGTGCTCGGGCAGCTCCAGTGCGCGGACCATCTCGCGCTCGTCGAAGAAGCTGACCCAGCCGACGCCGAGGCCCTCGGCGCGGGCGGCGAGCCAGAGGTTCTCCACGGCGAGCGCGGAGGAGTAGGGCGCCATCTGCGGCTGGGTGTGGCGGCCGAGGGTGTGTCGTCCGCCGCGGGTGGGGTCGGCGGTGACGACGATGTTGACCGGGGTGTCGAGGATGGCCTCGATCTTCAGTTCCTTGAACTGCTTCGCCCTGCCCTTGGGGAGGGACTTGGCGTAGGCGTCGCGCTGGCGCATGGCCAGTTCGTGCATCGCGCGCCGGGTCTCGGCGGAGCGGATGACGACGAAGTCCCAGGGCTGCGAGTGGCCCACGGAGGGTGCGGTGTGGGCGGCCTCCAGGACGCGCAGCAGCACCTCGTGCGGGATGGGGTCGCTGCGGAAGCCGTTGCGGATGTCCCGGCGCTCGCGCATGACCTTGAGCACGGCCTCGCGCTCGGCGTCGTCGTAGCCGGGGGCGGCCGGGCCGGCGGGCGGTGCCGCCTCCGGCTCCACGCCGGCGCCCTGGGTGTCCAGGTCGTCGGGATCCTGGGCGAGTTCGGGGTCGGGCGTGGCCGGTGCGGCGTCGGCGCCGGCCTCGTGGGGCTCCTCCGCGGGGACGGTCACGCCCTGCGGCGGGGTCGGCGCGAGCTGCGGTGCGGTGGGCACCGTGCCGTCCACGGGGACGAACCGGCCGAGGGGCTGGTCCGGCCCGGGCACGAGGGGGACGGTGCCGGGGAGGGGGGTGTCGGGGTTCTGCTGGGGGCCCTGCACCGCATCGGGAACGGGGGCGGCGGGAGCGTCCGGGAGGTCGGCCACGGGCGCGGGAGCCTCGGCGGTGGGCGGGGCGACGGCTTCGTCGGCCGTCGTTCCGGGGACGGCTTCGACGGGCTCCGGTGCGGCCGGGGCCGCCTCCGCCGCGGCCGCCGCCGCGGCCGCCGGCTCCGGCCCCGTCTCGGCCGCGGGTGCGGTGGTGACGTCCGGCACGGCGACGAAAGCTCCGGGGGGCACGGCGGTGTCGGCGAGGGCCGCGTGGACGGGCTGCGGTGCGGCGGTGTCCGGGGAAGGTGCGCTCCCGGGGGCCGGTGCCTGCGGTACGTCGTCGGCGTGGGCGTACTCCGCCGCGGCGGTCTCGGCGACGGTGTCCGCGTCCGGCACCTGGGCAGCCCCGGGCTCCTCGGCCACCGGCTCCCCGGCCACCGGGGCGGGCTCCGGCGCGCCGGGCACGTGAGCGGCGTGCGGCTCCTCCGTCACCGGGGCGGTCTCGGGCACCGTCGCCTCGACGGGTACCTCCGGCTGCTGGACGGCGGGCTCCGCTCCCGGTACCTGAGCGGCGACGGGCTCCTCGGGCACCTGGGCGGCCTCCGCGACCCCGGTCCCGTCCGGCGTCGGCAGAGCCGCGCCCGGTACCTCGGCGTCCTGGGGGGCTTCGGCGGCAGCGACCGCGTCGGCCGCGGCTTCCGCCGGCCGGCCGGAGTCCGGCGTCCCGACCGCTCGGACCTGCTCCGGCGCCACCGACTGGACTGGCTCCGGCGCCGCATCAGCCGCGGACGGAACCTCGCCCGTGCCGGGCGCCTCGGCGGCCCCGGAACCCTGCGCGTACTCCGCCACGGCGGCCTCCGCCGCAACCCCGGCGGCCGGGACGGCCCCCGCAACCGGCTCTTCGGACCCCGCACCCGGCACCTCGCCGGCCCCCGGCGCCCCGGAACCCTGCGCGTACTCCGCCACAGCGGCCTCCGCCGCAACCCCGGCGGCCGGAACGCCCTCCGCACCCGGCACCTCGGCGGCCGGAGGCGCCGGTGGCACCTCCGCGTACTGCGCCGCGGGCTCGGTGACCGCGACGCCCGCGCCCTCCGTGTCCTGTGCCGCGACCGCCTCCGTCGCGACGCGGGTGACGACCGCCTGGGCCGCGTCGACCGGCTCCACCTGCGGAACAACCGTTTCGGCAGCCGGCGCCCCCGCACTCACCGTGGCCTGCGTGCCCCAGGGCGCCGCCGCCTGCGGTGCGGCCGCCTCCCGCGCGCGCGGGATGTCGAGGTACTCGGGGCCGAGGGTCGGCGGGCCCGCCTGGCGGGTCGGCAGGTCCGCGGGGCCGCGGTCGGCGAGGGAGCGGACCGGGCTGGCGGAGACGTCGGGGATCGGCGGGCCGAGGTGCAGCGGGCGGCGCGGCGCGGCCGGCGCGGTCTGCTGCCGGTCCGGTTCGGGAAGCCGGACGCCGCCGAGGTCGACCGAGCCGCTGTCGCGGCCGGCTGTCTCGTGCGGGCCCGGTTCGTGCACGGTCTCCACGACCGGCTCGGGTGCGGGCGGGGCGATCTCGTTGCCCCACGCGCCCTGGGCGCCGGGCAGCAACAGATCCTCGTCCTCGGCGGGACTGTCGGAGAGGTAGGTGTACGCGTCGGGCGCGGGGACGCCCGGCTGCTCCACCATGCCTGCGTTCTCCGGCAGTCCCTCGCCCGGGACCTGGCCGGTGTCGGTCATGCGTACCCCTCGCCCATCGGTTAGTGCTCCTACGACCAGCTCACCCGGAACGGCGCACCCGACCGCCCCACACTGAAGAACGAGCGTGCGTCCCCAGCGGCACGAACGGCCCGCCCGAAAAAGGCGACAAAGCCATTCACTGGCATTGTCGCGGTCGCACGGCCGTCGCGTCAGCTTGATCGGCGACGGTTCCGCTGTGGACTGCGCCACGTTGCGCGTCCTCCGGTTCCCGCCGTACCACGACCCACCCCAAAACGGGCGCGTTTTCCGGACATTGGCCGACGAAGCGTCGGGCGTCCGGCGCGGTACAACGATCGGCCAGCCTACCCCGCGCGGTACGACATTCCGATCACGGGGACCGTCATCGGATCAGTCGCCGCGGGCGGGCAGCACCCCGCTGAGCAGGAACGCGACACTCCGTTCCTTCTCCGTCCAGGCGCGGGTGTCGAGTTCGACGGACTGCAGCAGGGCGCACTCGACCTGGTAACCGTGTTCCGTCAGGTTCCGGCCGATGAGTTCGGCCTCGTCCCGGGTGGCGGCGTGGGCGACGATGCGCTGCGGGCGGCGGTCCGCCACGGCGGAGACCACGGCCGCTCCCCCGCCGCCGACCCGGACCACGTCGGGCTCCGGGAGGTTCTCCAGTACGTGCGGAGCGGTGCCGTGGACGATCTGGAGCTGGACTCCCTGCCGGCGGGCGGTCGAGTCGGTGCGGGCGCAGGCGTGCGGGTCGCTGTCGACGGCGATGACGGCGGCGCCGGCCCGGGCGGCGTCGGTGGCGAAGGCGCCGCTGCCGCAGCCGATGTCCCAGACGAGGTCGCCGAGGCGCGGACCCAGCCGGGCGAGTTGGGAGGTGCGCAGGGGTTCCCGTTCGCCTTCGCCGAGTTCACCGCCGTACTCCTCGTCGGGCAGCGTCCAGCCGCGCGGGCCGCGCGAGGGGTCGCGTCCGGCGATCCAGCCGCCGGATTCGCCGGCTCCCGCCCGGCCGCCGATGACGATGACGACGTTGGGGTCGCGCCAGGTGTGGTCGGCGGCCTTGTCGGAGGTCACGACGCTGACCTGCTCGCGCGGGGTGCCGAGTTCCTCGCAGATGACGAAGGTGCGGTGGATCCCCTCCATGAGGAGGCCCAGCTCGGCGGGGCCGGCGCCGGGTGAGGTGAGGACCGCCACTTTGGTGTGGGCCCGGCAGACGTTCACCGCGCGGCGCAGGGTGCGCGGGTGTGCGACCACCACGTGGGCGTCGTCCCAGGGCATCCCGGCGCGGGCGAAGGCGGCGGCGACGGAGGAGACGGCGGGCACGACCTCGACCTCCAGGCCGAACTCCGGTGCGCGCAGGGTCCGTACGACACCGAAGAAGCCGGGGTCGCCGTCGGCGAGGACGACGGCCGTGCCGCGGTGCGCCGCGATACGTCGGGCGGCGAGGGCGACGGACCCGAGCCGGATGCGTTCGGCGCCGGCGGGCACTTCGGGAAGAGCCAGATGGTGGGCGGCGCCGGCCACCAGCGTGGCGGCGCCCAGCGCGGCGCGGGCCGCGTCGGTCAGCGGCGAACCGTCCCAGCCGATCACCGTGACCCGGTCGGCCATCGTCGTCAGTCTCCTGAGGTCTGCGCAGGTCGTCGTCGGCTGTCCCGCCCGGGGGCGGTCGCTTGAGATTACCTGGTACGGCCACGAACCGCTTCGGCGGAGGCGCCGGCAGCGGGTCCCCGGGATGTCAGTTCCAGTCCGTGTAGGTGGTGAACCCGCCGGTGTCGGCCAGTTGACCGTCCGCACCCTCGATGTCCTCGGGCAGCAGGCTCCACACGATGTAGTCGGTCCGTACGTCGCTCCAGCCGCCGTCTTCGGTGCGGACACGGGCTATGCAGGCGTTGCGCAGCACGCCCTCGCTGATGCAGCCGATCCTCTGGGCCACCTGCTGGGCCGCGGTGTTGTCGGCGGCGGTGCGCAGTTCGATCCGTTCGAGTTTCTGGTCGCCGAAGAGCCACTGTGCGGTGGCGAGCGCGGCCTCGGAGGCATAGCCCTCGCCGCGCGCCCACGGGGCGACGATGTACGACAGTTCGGTCGACCGCACCTGCCAGTTCGTCCTGGTGAGCCGGATGACGCCGACCAGGCGCTGGGTGAGGAACTCGGTGACGGCGAGGTCGAGCCCGTGGCCGGCCGCGCGCCGGGCGGGGGCGTCCTCGGTGATCCAGGTGCGGGCGGTCCGTTCGTCGAAGGGCTGGGGAACGGCGGTCCAGGCGGCGACCTGTTCGTCGTTCATCATCGCGGCGAGGGCGGGGACGTCGTCCGTGTCGAGGGGACGCAGCACCAACCGCTCCGTGCTGATGGAGATGTCGGGGAAGGTGCTCGTCATGCGCCGCTCCGTAACCTGAGGAACCGTCGGGTGCTGCTGAACTGCCCAGCATGCAGCATGAAAGCACCGAACCGCACCATGGGGCCCGCTCCCTGCGCAGGGAGGGGCCCCGACGGGCGGCGGGTGGGCCGGATCAGAAGGACGCGAGGACGGAACCGGCGTACTTGTCCTCGATGAACTTCTTCACCTCGGGGGAGGTGAGGAGCTTCGCGAGCTTCTTCACGCGCGGGTCGTCCTCCTGGCCCTCCTTGACGGCGAGGAGGTTGCTGTTCGGGTTGTCCTTGGCCTCCTCGAGGACGAGGGCGTCCTCCGCGGGCTTGAGGTCGGCCTCGATGGCGTAGTTGCCGTTGACGACCGCCGCGTCGACGTCCTCCAGGGAGCGGGGCGTCTGGGCCGCCTCCAGCTCCTTGAAGGTGAGGTCCTTGGGGTTCTTGGTGATGTCGGCGGGGGTCGCGGCGGTGCCGACGCCGTCCTTGAGGGTGATCAGCCCGTTGGCGGCGAGCAGCTGCAGGGCACGCCCCTCGTTGACCGTGTCGTTCGGGATCGCGACGGTCGCGCCCTTCTTCAGCCCGTCGGCCTTGTCGACCTTGTGGGAGTAGAGGCCGAGCGGCTCCAGGTGGACGTCGACGACGGACACGATGTGGGTGCCGTTCTTCTTGTTGAAGTCGTCGAGGTACGGCTGGGTCTGGAAGAAGTTGGCGCCCACGGAGCCGTCCTCGGTGGCCGTGTTCGGCGTGACGTAGTCGGTGAACTCCTTGACCTCGAGGTCGAGGCCGGCCTCCTTGGCCAGGTTGTCCTTGACGAAGGTGAGGATCTCGGCGTGCGGCACGGGGCTCGCGGCGACGATCAGCGGGCCGGAGGTGTCGGAGGCGGCGTCCTGGCCGGATCCGCAGGCGGTGAGCCCGAGGGTGAGGGCTCCGGTGGCGAGGACGGCGGTGGTGATCTTGGCGGTGTTACGCACGAAAAGTGCCTTTCCTTGGGTGGTGCGGTGGTGCGACCCCGGGGTGCGGGGAGTCTGGGGGAGTTACGCGACCTTGCCCACGTCGGCCGCGGCGGGCTCCTCGGCCTTGAGGAACCGCAGCTTCGGGCCGGGGCCGGAGCGGGCGCCGCGGCGGTGCCGGGCGCGGGCCGCGAGGTCGCCGGCGAACTGGATGACGGAGATGACCACGGCGAGGATCGCGACGGTGATCCACATCAGTTCGCTGTCGAAGCGCTGGTAGCCGTAGCGGACGGCGAAGTCGCCGAGACCGCCGCCGCCGACGGCACCGGCCATGGCCGAGTAGCCGATGAGGGCGATGACCGTGGTGGTGGTGCCGGCGATCAGGGAGGGCAGCGACTCGGGGACGAGGACCTTGCGGACGATGGTCCAGGTGTTGCCGCCCATGGCCTGCACGGCCTCGACGAGCCCGTGGTCGACTTCCCGCACGGCCGTCTCCACGAGGCGGGCGAAGAAGGGGATGCCGCTGATGGCGAGCGGCACGATCGCGGCCTCGCTGCCGATGGACGTGCCCGTGACCCAGCGGGTGAAGCTCGTCAGGGCGACCATGAGGATGATGAACGGCATCGAGCGGCCGATGTTCACGATCTGCCCGATGACCTTGTTCACGACGGTGTTCTGCAGCAGTCCGCTCTTGTCGGTGAGGACGAGCAGGATGCCGAGCGGGAGGCCGCCGGCGACGGCGATCAGGGTGGACCAGCCGACCATGATCAGCGTCTCGATACACGCCTGTTCGAGCAGCGGCTGCATCTCGGACCAGGTCACTTGGCCCCCTCCTTCACCAGCGCGGGCCGGTCACTGTGCACGATGTCGATCTGCAGGCCCTGTTCGCGCAGGAAGCCGACGGGTACGACGTTGTCCTCGTAGCGGCCGGGCAGTTCGATCCGCATCCGGCCGACCTGGAGGCCGCCGACGGTGTCGATGGCGGCGCCGAGGATCGATATGTCGATGTTGTAGGTGCGCGACAGCTGGGAGATGACCGGCTGGGTCGCGCTGTCGCCGTGGAAGGTGACGTCGAGGACGGTGCGGTCGTCGCCGGAGGCCTCGCCGCCGACCGGGAAGAGCGCGGAGGCCAGCTCCGAACCGGGGGTGGCGAGCAGGTCGCTGACCGTGCCGGACTCGACGATGCGGCCCCGGTCCATGAGGGCGGCCGAGTCGCAGACCTGCTTGACGACGTCCATCTCGTGGGTGATGAGCAGGACGGTGAGGCCGAGCCGGCGGTTCAGGTCGCGCAGGAGCTGCAGGATCGAGCGGGTGGTCTCCGGGTCGAGGGCGCTGGTGGCCTCGTCGGAGAGCAGCACCTCGGGGTCGCCGGCGAGGGCGCGGGCGATGCCGACGCGCTGCTTCTGTCCGCCGGAGAGCTGGGCGGGGTAGGCCTTGGCCTTGTCGGCGAGGCCGACCAGGTCGAGCAGTTCCAGCGCCTTGCGGGAACGTTCCTTCCCCGAGGTGCCGAGGATCTCCAGGGGCAGTTCGACGTTGTCCTGCACGGTGCGCGAGGACAGCAGGTTGAAGTGCTGGAAGACCATGCCGATCCGGCTGCGTGCCTGCCGCAGTTCCCGGCCGGCGCGCGGACCACGCCCGGCGAGGGCGGTGAGGTCCTGGCCGGCCACGGTCACGGTGCCCGAGGTGGGGCGTTCCAGCAGGTTGACGCAGCGGATGAGAGAGGACTTGCCGGCGCCGGACTGGCCGATGACGCCGTAGACCTCGCCTTCGCGGACGTGCAGGTCGACGCCGTCCAGGGCGGTGACCTCGCGGCCGCGTGAGCGGTAGACCTTGGTCAGGCCCGAGGTGGTGATCACGTGGGTATCCGTCACTGTCGAGTGCGCGGCGCGTCGTGGGCGCCGGGCACGAGGCATTCAGGGTCGAAAGCAGCCGGGCGGGCACGGCTCTCGCGGGACACGGCGGAGGGAACCGTGGCGGAACGTGCGCGCGGGGGGCGTGGGCCGGTCACGCATGCGGGCCATGCGGACGGGCGCGAGCGGGCTCTCGCTTCGGGGCGCGAGGCTCAGATGGTGCGGGGGCCCTCTAGAAGGCGCACATTCGGCACTGGCACATACAACGAGCACCGGGCGTCATGGTCGCCTCGGTCGCAGGAATGCGGTCGCTCGTCGTGGTCATGCGATCAGTAAAGCAGACGTTTGGTCCTTACCTGTCCCGGCTGTCCGGATGCTGGACAGCCGTGGACAGCAGTGCGCGCACGTCAGGGACGTACGGAGATCTCCACTCCCCCGTCCGTGACCAGTACGGACAAGGCCGAGAGGTCCCCGACCACCAGGTCGGCGGTCAGCTCGTGCGCCGGGTGGGTTGTGGCCAAGGCCACGGTGGTCATGCCGGCGGCGCGGCCGGCCTGCAGTCCGGCGGGGGCGTCCTCGAAGACGACGCAGTCGGCGGGGTCGACGCCCAGGGTGCGGGCGGCCAGGAGGTAGGGCTCGGGGTCGGGCTTGCCGCGGGTGATGTCGTCGGCGGCGACGAGGGTCTTGGGCAGGATGCCGACGGCGTCCAGGCGGGCATCGGCCAGCCGCCGGGTGGCGGAGGTCACCACGGCCCAGCGCTCGGCAGGCAGGGCGTCGAGGAAGTCCCGGGTGCCCGGCAGCAGGTGCACTCCCCCGTGGCGGACGTCCTCCACCTCCAGGTCCTCGATCCGCGCGACGGCCTCCGGCACGACATGGGCGGGCAGCAGGTCGGCGGCTATCTCGGCGGCCGGCCGGCCGTGCAGCTCGATCCGCCCGAACTGCTCGGCCGTGATGCCGTACTCGACGGCCCACCGTGTCCAGCACCGGTTGACGGACTCGATGGAGGACACGAGGGTTCCGTCGTTGTCGAACAGCAGGGCACGCGCATGAATGGTCATGCCATCGACCCTACGGGGCCGCGGGACCGCCCGCGCAAGGCGTCGGCCCGTGCCGTCCCGGGGGCGGGCGCACCGGGGCTTTTCCTGCGTAATAAGGTCGCTGGCATGCTTGATGTCCTGACGGTGGTGACCGGTGTCGCCGCGTTGTTGCTCGCCGCCTGGTGCGGGTGGGCCGCCTACCGTGATCAGCCGACGAAGGACTGGCACTTCATCGGGATGGCCGTGGTCACGCTGCTGGCGCTGGTCCAGCTGATCGTCGGGATCGTGCAGCTGGCCCGGGGCGAGAAGCCGGAGCAGGGCACGACGATCTTCGTGGCGTATCTGCTCGGCTCGTTCGCGTGCGTCCCGGCGGCGGGTTTCCTGTCGCTGGGCGAGCGCTCGCGCTGGGGATCGCTGACGGTCTCCGCGAGCGGAGTCGTGCTGGCCGTGCTCGAGGTGCGGCTGTACGACATCTGGGGAGGCTGAGATGGCCGCGACGCAGGACAAGCCGCAGCGGACACGGCTGATCGGCGGGCCCGGACTGCTGCTGGTGTGGCTGTACGGGGTGATGGTCGTCGGCGCGGTGTCGCGCTCCGCGTACCAGATCGCCACCGAGTTCGACCGGGCGCCACTGGCGTACACGCTCTCCGCGCTGGCCGGAGTGGTCTACGGCTTCATCACGTACACCCTGGTCCGCGGCGGGGAGACGGCCCGCAGGGCGGCGCTGGTGTGCTGCGCCGCCGAGCTCGTGGGCGTACTGACCGTCGGCACCTGGACGCTGGTGGAGCCGTCCGCCTTCCCCGACGCGACCGTGTGGTCGGACTACGGGATGGGGTACCTCTTCATTCCCGTGCTGCTGCCCCTGACCGCCGTGTACTGGCTGCGCAAGGCGCGGCCGCGGCCCGGGGTCTGATCAGGCGGTCGTCGCGTACGCCTCCGCCTTCTTCTCCAGGACGATCATCGGCACGCCGTCCGCGCCCTGGGACGTGCCCACCCGCTGGTAGCCGACCCTGCTGTACAGGCGCAGGTTGCTCTCGCTGCGGTGCCCGGCGTGCAGCCGGAACGTCCGGGCTCCGCGCTCGCCGGCGAGGGCGGCTTCGGCCGCCTTCAGCAGACGGGCGCCGATGCCGTGCCCCTGGAGGCGGGGGTGGACGCAGAGCTTGCCGATCGCGGCGGCGCCGTCCTCGGTGATCCTGCCGTGCACCGAGCCGACGATCTCGTCGCCGAGCCGGGCGACGAAGACGCAGTCGCCGGCGACCTCCTCGCGCACCGAGTCGAGGGTCTGGACGAGGGGGTCGATGCGGTAGTTGCCGTAGAGGGCCGCTTCGCTCTGGAAGCACAGGTACTGCAACCTGAAAATCTGCTCCGCGTCCTGCCCGGCCGCCGCAGAGATGGTCACGCTCATGCCCATGTGCGCACGCCTCCCGCTCACCTGATCACCTGTCGTCCCTCACTCCTATCCCCGTCCTCAGCGCGCCGCAACCTCCGGTGTGAGCAAACGACGCAGACATCCCAGGCATCTGGAACGTTCCGGACCGAGACTGCCTTGTGAGATACCCAACTCCCCTGCGATTTCCCGGTATGTCGGATCTCCCGGGGACAGCAGCGCCTCCATCAGCCGCGGGCAGCGGCCGGGCAGCCGGCGGACGGCGTCCCGCAGGGCGTGGCGGCGGGCGGCGGCGAGTGCGAGGCGTTCGGGATCGTGCCGGCCGGCGTCCGGGGGCTCGCCGGTCAGCGCCGTTTCCCGGCGGGCGGTACGGCGGGTGCGACGGGCCTCGGTACGGACGGCCCGGCGCAGCCAGCCCGGCGGGTCCGGCGGCGGGCCGTCCGTACCGAGGCGCTCCATCAGGCGCAGCCAGACCGCCTGTTCCAGGTCGCCCGGTTCGGCCCCGCAGCCGGGCGCCTCGGCCGCGGCCTCCGCGCTGAGCAGCGGGCGGAGGGAGTGGACCAGCTCGTACGCCAGGACCGGCTCGTGTGTCATACGCGCAACGACTCGGCCGCCCCGGGCGGGGTTGCCCGGGGCGGCCGGTGGTTCACCCCTACCGGGGCGGAGCGCCTCAGCCGTTGACGAAGTCCTCCCGGGCCAGCAGGCCGGTGTCCGGGTGGTCGGTGAAGACGCCGTCGATGCCGGTGGAGAAGTAGGTCCGGTAGGCGCCGAAGACGTCACCGTAGGCGTCGGGGTCGGTGCCCTTGCGGAAGTCGGCGGGCAGGAAGGGGTTCTCGTTGCGCATCGTGTAGGGGTGCAGGATCAGACCGGCCCGGTGGGCGTCGCGGACCAGGGTGGTCGGTTCGGTGAGCCTGCCGCCCGCGTCGCGCGGGATGACCAGGTCGAGGGTGGGGCCGATGCCCTGCGCGTAGGAGGCGATCTCCCGCAGGCCCTTGGGGGTGATGAGGTCGGCGACGGTGCGCGGGTCGCCCGACTCGACGAAGTCCCAGGGGCGGCTGTCGGCGCCGGACAGCAGGACCACGAGCGGGTTGTCCACGAGCCTGCTGAGCCGCTGGACTCCGGTCGGCTCGAACGACTGGAGGATGACCGGCGAGTTCCTGCGGTGCTTTCCGTGCTTGCGCAGGATTCCGGCGACCCGCTCCTCCAGACCGAGGCCGAGGCCACGGAAGTAGGTGGGGTGCTTGGTCTCGGGGTAGATCCAGACCTGCCTGCCGCGCTTGCGGGTCTGCTCGTCCTGCCAGCGCAGCACCTCCTCGAAGGTGGGGATCTCCCAGCGGCCGTTGTAGAGGGTGTTGTGCGGGCGGTTGGCGGGGATGCGCTCGACGGCGCGCAGCCGCTTCAGCTCCGCGAGGGTGAAGTCCTCGGTGAACCAGCCGGTGACGGAGACGCCGTCCAGCGTCTTGGTGGTCCGCCGGCCGGCGAACTCGGGGTGGTCGGCGACGTCGGTGGTGCCGCCGATCTCCGGTTCGTGCCGGCAGACGAGGTGACCGTCCTTGGTGGGCACCAGGTCGCCGGCCTCGACGACGTCCGCGCCCATGTCGAGGGCGAGCTGGTACGAGCCGAGGGTGTGCTCGGGCCGGTACCCGCTGGCCCCGCGGTGGCCGATGATCGTCGGGACGGGAAGGCTCCGCAGCCCTCTGCCGCCGCCGTGCCGGGCGTCGGCGGCCCTCGCCGTGCCGCCCAGACCGAGGACCGTTCCGGAGGCGCCCAGGACCGCCGCGCCGAGCAGGGCACGCCGCCCGGTCCCGCCCGTCTGTTCGTTCGACTCCCGCGTTGCCATGAGTGTCCTCCTGGTGTCGGCTCGTCCGGTGCGGGCCGATCGTAGGTGGGTGTCGATGACCTTCGGGAGACCCCGGGCCGAACACACGGGTGACGTTGAATGGCGTACGCCCCTCATGCGTATGACGTACGTCTGTCGTATTCCTGCGGGGATGTGACGGCTCGTCCGGTTGGGCCGGCCGAGGGCGGGCACGCGTGCGGGGTGCCGGTCCGGCGAGGTGCGTCACAGCGTGACGGCCGTGTTGCGCGCCGCCGCCGGACAGGGCACCGCAGGTGAACCCGGGTCAAGAGTGAGTAAGACCTCGGTGAACTCCCCTGCGCCCGATGTGCGCAACCCCCCGGGCCGCGAGTAATGTCCTCACCTGCACAGACTCATACGGCATTCGTCGACGTCCGCTTCCCACCGGAGGGCCCGTTGTCCCGCTTCGCGCTCATCAAGGCAGTGCTCGGTCCGATCATGCGCCTGATGTTCCGCCCACGGGTGGAGGGCGCGGAGAACATCCCCGGCGATGGTCCGGTGATCCTGGCCGGCAACCATCTCACCTTCATCGACTCGATGATCCTTCCGCTCGTCTGCGACCGCCAGGTCTTCTTCATCGGCAAGGACGAGTACGTCACCGGCAAGGGCCTCAAGGGGCGGCTGATGGCGTGGTTCTTCACCGGGGTCGGCATGATCCCCGTCGACCGCGACGGCGGCCGGGGCGGGGTGGCGGCGCTGATGACGGGGCGCCGGGTGCTGGAGCAGGGCAACGTCTTCGGCATCTACCCGGAGGGCACCCGCTCCCCCGACGGCCGGCTGTACCGGGGCCGTACCGGCATCGCGCGGCTCACCCTGATGACCGGCGCCCCCGTGGTGCCGTTCGCCATGATCGGCACGGACAAGCTCCAGCCCGGTGGCGCGGGCCTGCCCCGGCCCGGCAAGGTCACGGTCCGCTTCGGCGAGGCGATGGAGTTCTCCCGCTACGAGGGCATGGACCGCGACCGCTACGTCCTGCGTGCGGTGACCGACTCGGTGATGGCCGAGGTGATGCGGCTGTCCGGGCAGGAGTACGTCGACATGTACGCGAGCAAGGCGAAGGCGGCGTAGCGCCTGCTCGGCACGGGGTACGGAAGGGCTTGGGTTGCCTGTCGGGTGCGGGTGATCTGTGGTTGATCGCGCAGTTCCCCGCGCCCCTTGGGTTCGTGGTCCAGACGTTGCCTTCAGGTGCCCGCTTCTAGATCCGCTGGTCGCGGAGCATGAACCAAGAGGCGACCGACGCTGCCAGCAGGACCGTTGCCCCCACGCCCGCGGCGAGGGTGAGGCCCTCGACGAAGGACTGGCGGGCCGCGTCCAGCATCGGCTCGGCGACGCCCGCGGGCAGCCGGGACGCCGCCTCCACCGCGCCGCCCAGCGACTCGTGGGCCTCCGCCGGGGTGCCCGGCGGTCCGCCGAAGCCGCGGTACACACCGGTCACGATGGAGCCGAGTACGGCGATGCCGAGGGCCGCGCCCAGTTCGTACGCCGTCTCGGAGACGGCGGAGGCCGCGCCCGCCTGTTCCTGGGGCACGCTGGAGAGGATCACGTCGGCGGTCACCGTGAAGGAGAAGCCGGCGCCCGCACCGACCACCAGCAGGGCCGCCCCGAGCAGGGGGTAGCCGGTGGACTGTCCGATCACCGTCAGCGCGGCCAGCGCCAGACCGATGGCGGCCAGTCCCCCGGCGACGACCGAGCGCACCGAGAACCGCCGCGCGACCCGCCCCGCGACCAGTCCGGCCGCCACCGCGCCGATCGCGGCGGGCAGTTCGGCCAGCCCCGCCTCGAACGGGCGTCGTCCCTGGACAAGTTGCAGGTACTGCGACAGGAAGAACACGAGCCCGGACAGGCCGAGAATGGTGAGCAGATCGGCCAGTACGGCACCGCTGAACCCGCGATGGCGGAACAGCCGCATGTCCAGCAGCGGGGCCGGCAGGCTGAGCTGACGACGGACGAATCCGTGGAGCGCGGCCGCGCCCAGCAGCCCGGCGGCCGGTACGGACCAGCCGAAGCCATGGCTCGCGGCCTCCTTCACCGCGTAGACGACGCCGACCATGCCGACCAGGGACAGGACCACGCTGATCAGGTCCCACGGTCCGGGGTCCGGGGTGCGGGACTCGGGGAGCAGCTTGATGCCGACGGCCACCAGGACGGCCATCACCGGCAGGTTGATCAGGAAGACCGAGCCCCACCAGAAGTGCTCGAGGAGGAAGCCGCCAAGGATCGGCCCGACGGCGGTGCCCGCGGAGGCGGTCGCGCCCCAGATGCCGATGGCGAGGCTGCGCTCGCGGGGGTCGTGGAAGAGGTTGCGGATCAGCGCCAGGGTGGCCGGCATCAGGGTCGCTCCGGCGACACCGAGCAGGGCCCGGGCGAAGATCATCAGTTCGGGCGTGTGGGCGTAGGCGTTGAGCACGGATATCGCGCCGAAGGCGGTGGCGCCGTAGAGCAGGATCCGCTTGCGGCCGATGCGGTCGCCGAGGCTGCCCATGGAGACGAGCAGGCCGGCGATGACGAACGAGTAGACGTCACCGATCCACAGCAACTGGCTGCCGGTGGGAGCGAGGTCCTCGCTGATGTACGGGGTGGCCAGACCGAGGACGGTGGCGTCGACGGCCACCAGCAGCACGGCGAGCACCAGGACGGAGAGCGCGAGCCACCGGCCCGGGCGCTTCGTCTCCTCGGCCGGTGTCCCGGGCCGCAGGACGCTGGTCATGATTCCTTCCTTCGCGCCGGGTCGCCCTGGCGTCGTACACCGCCGAGCAGCAGCTCGACGATCATGTGGGTGAAGTCCTTGGGGGCGACACGGCCCTCGGCGACCGCCCAGGCGGCGGAGGCGAGCAGTCCGTAGAGGGCCTCGGTGAGCCACGCCGGGGTGAGGTCGATGCGGAACTCGCCGCTCGCCTGGCCGCGCCGGAACAGGTCGGCGATGCGCTCGTCGATCGCGGCCCAGCCCTGGTTCTGTTCCTCGCCCTCGAACAGCTGGTTCTCGCTGTAGAGGAAGGCGAGCAGACCGGCGTGCGGTTCGACCTCGGCGACCAGGCGGCGCACGGCATCGGTGGCGGGTCCCTCGTCGGGCCGGGCCGCCTCCAGGGCGGCTTCGCACTCCGCGATGCCGAGCGCCTCCAGCGCCCGTACCAGCGCGTCCCGCCCGGCGAACTGCCGGTGCAGGGTGGCGCGGCTGATCCCGGCGGCCCTGGCGACCTCGTCCATGGTCGCGGTGGATTTGCGGGTCAGCAGGGCGGCGGCGCTGCGCAGCACGTGGTCACGATCGACAGCCATGAGACGACAGTACCGCATATGAGACATCAACGTCTCATGCACGTCTCACATGTCTCATGAAGGTGGTGCTTCCGTGGTGCGGTGGCTCAGTGCCAGGGCAACTGTCCGCGCCGCTCCCAGTAGGCCTCCGGCTCCTCGGACAGGGCGGCGAGGCGCGACGTCTGCTCCTCGGTGAGGTCGACGACGGCGGCGTGCAGGTTGCCGGCGAGCTGGGTGGTGGTCGCCGCTCCCGAGAGGACGACGCCGGCCCACTGCTGCCGCAGGATCACCGCGAGGGCGACGGCGTCGGGGCCCAGGCCGGTCTCGTCGGCGACGGCGCGCAGGGCCTCGGGGGCGTTCGGCGAGGACAGCCGGCCGTTGGCCATGCCCTCCTTGACGATCACCGTGAGTCCGGCGTCGTGTGCCTCGGCCAGCGCGGGTCCGGCAGAGGTCTCCAGCACGTTGTAGGTGGACTGCACGGTACGGAAGAGGGGTTCGCCGTCGACCGTGACGGCGAGGGCGGCGCGGATGGCGTCCGCCTGGGCCGGGCCGCTGGTGGAGAAGCCGACGGTGAGTCCCCGGTCCGCGGCCTCCGCGAGGCGGGCGTGCAGCTCCTTGTCGGTGAGGGCCGGGCTGTCCGGGGTCACCGAGTGGATCTGGTAGAGGTCGAGCCGGTCCCCGAGCAGCGCCTCGGACTCGGCGCGCTGACGCTCGAACGCGGCGAGCGAGTGGTCCTTGACCTCGTGCCGCTCGGCGTCGGTGGACCAGTCGGCGGTGTAGGTGTAGCCCCATTTGCTGCCGATGACGACGTCGTCGGCGTCGGTCCGCTTCTTCAGCCAGTCGGCCAGGAACTCCTCGGAGCGGCCGTAGGAGCGGGCGGCGTCGAAGTAGCGCACGCCCTGGGCGTAGGCGGCGTCGAGGAGTTCGTGGGTGCGGGTGCGCAGCGCCTCGACGCTGCGGTTGTCTCCGAGGTCGTCGTCCCGGCCGAGGTTGATGTAGCCGGGGCGGCCGACCGCGGCGAGGCCGAGGCCGATGTGGCAGGTGGGGGTCGTCGCTGTTGCCAGTCGGGCGAAGGGCATCGCGGGCTCCGTTGGTCGGGACCGGATCTGCGTTCCGACCAACGTAACCCGTGGTGCGCTCGGGTCCGCCCAAGGGCTCGGTTCGTTCGGTTGTTTCGCGAGCGCGGGTGCCCTGCGGCCTGTCGCGCCCACGCGGCGGAGCCGCACATCGACACAGCCCCGCGCCCCTGCGGTCGGCTGCCCCTGAGGGAGTTCGTCAGCTCTGGTTCTTCGCCCTTGCCCAGGCGTGCTGGGCCGCCACGTCCGCCTTCACCTCGGCCAGCTGGACCGCGACCGCGCTCGGGGCCGTACCGCCCCTGCCGTCGCGGGAGGCGAGGGCACCCGGGACGTTGAGGACCGTGCGCACCTCCGGGGTCAGGTGGGCGGAGATCTTGGCGAACTGCTCGTCGGTCAGGTCGTCCAGTTCCTTGCCCTCGGACTCGGCGACCTTGACGCACTCGCCGGCCACCTCGTGGGCGACGCGGAACGGCACGCCCTGCTTGACCAGCCACTCGGCGATGTCGGTGGCGAGGGAGAAGCCGGCCGGGGCCAGTTCCTCCATCCGCTCGCGGTGCACGGTGAGGGTGGCCATCATGCCGGTGAAGGCCGGGAGCAGGATCTCCAGCTGGTCGATGGAGTCGAAGACCGGCTCCTTGTCCTCCTGGAGGTCGCGGTTGTACGCGAGCGGAAGCGCCTTGAGCGTCGCCATCAGGCCGGTCAGGTTGCCGATGAGCCGGCCGGACTTGCCGCGCGCCAGCTCGGCGATGTCCGGGTTCTTCTTCTGCGGCATGATCGACGAGCCGGTGGAGAAGGCGTCGTGCAGGGTCACGAAGGAGAACTCCTTCGTGTTCCAGATGATGACCTCCTCGGCGATCCGGGAGACGTTCACGCCGATCATCGCGGTGATGAAGGCGAACTCGGCGACGAAGTCCCGGGAGGCGGTGCCGTCGATGGAGTTGGCGGCACTGCCGTGCTCGAAGCCGAGGTCCTTGGCGACCGCCTCCGGGTCCAGGCCGAGGCTGCTGCCCGCGAGCGCCCCGGAACCGTACGGCGACACCGCCGTGCGCTCGTCCCACTGGCGCAGCCGCTCGGCGTCCCGGGACAGCGCCTGGACGTGGGCGAGCACATGGTGGGCGAAGAGCACCGGCTGGGCGTGTTGGAGGTGGGTGCGGCCGGGCATGGCCGCGTCCGGGTGCGCCTCGGCGAGGCCGGTCAGCGCGTCCTGGAGGTCGGCGATCAGGCCGCCGATGACGCGGGCGTGGTCCCGCAGGTACATGCGGAAGAGAGTGGCCACCTGGTCGTTGCGGGACCGGCCGGCGCGCAGCTTGCCGCCGAGGTCGGGTCCGAGCCGCTCCAGCAGGCCGCGCTCGAGGGCGGTGTGGACGTCCTCGTCGGCGATGGTGCCGGTGAAGGAGCCGTCGGCGACGTCCGCTTCGAGCCGGTCGAGACCGTCGATCATGCGGGTGAGCTCGTCCTCGGTGAGCAGGCCCGCCTGGTGCAGCACGCGGGCGTGGGCTCGCGAGCCGGCGATGTCGTAGGGCGCGAGCCGCCAGTCGAAGTGGACGGACGCGGACAGCTTCGCCAGGGCCTCGGCGGGACCGTCGGCGAAACGGCCGCCCCAGAGCCGTACGTCACCGCTGTTGCTGCTCACTACCTGTGCTCCTCGAAGATGGTGATGTAAGCGCCCCGGAGGGGGCGCGGGGAACTGCGCGACCGGCCACAGCCGCCCCGCACCGCTCCACCGCGCCGCGATCGGAACGCTCAGCCCAGATCCCGCTTCGCGGCGATCTTCGCCGACAGACTGTAGATGTCGATGAACCCCTTGGCGGCGGCCTGGTCGAACGTGTCGCCCGTGTCGTACGTCGCCAGGTTGAAGTCGTACAGCGACGACTCGGAACGCCGGCCGGTGACGACGGCGCGGCCGCCGTGCAGGGTCATCCGGATGTCGCCGTTGACGTGCTGGTTCGCCTCGGCGATGAAGCCGTCCAGGGCGCGCTTGAGCGGGGAGAACCACTGGCCGTCGTAGACCAGTTCGCCCCAGCGCTGCTCGACCTGCCGCTTGTAGCGGGCGAGCTCGCGCTCGACGGTGACGTTCTCCAGCTCCTGGTGGGCCGTGATCAGGGCGATGGCGCCGGGCGCCTCGTACACCTCGCGGGACTTGATGCCGACGAGGCGGTCCTCGACCATGTCGATCCGGCCGATGCCCTGGGCGCCGGCGCGCTCGTTGAGCTGCTGGATCGCCTGGAGGACGGTGACGGGCTTGCCGTCGATGGCGACCGGCACACCTTCCTTGAAGGTGATGACGACCTCGTCGGGCTCACGCGCCACGGCGGGGTTCTGCGTGTACTCGTACACGTCCTCGATCGGCGCGTTCCAGATGTCCTCGAGGAAGCCGGTCTCGACGGCGCGTCCGAAGACGTTCTGGTCGATGGAGTACGGGGACTTCTTGGTGGTCGCGATCGGCAGGCCCTTGGCCTCGCAGAAGGCGATGGCCTTGTCACGGGTCATCGCGTAGTCGCGGACCGGGGCGATGCACTTGAGGTCGGGCGCGAGGGCCACGATGCCGGCCTCGAAGCGGACCTGGTCGTTGCCCTTGCCGGTGCAGCCGTGGGCGACGGTGGTGGCGCCGTGCTTCTGCGCGGCGGCGACGAGGTGCTTGACGATCGTCGGCCGGGACAGCGCGGAGACCAGCGGATAGCGGTCCATGTAGAGGGCGTTGGCCTTGATCGCCGGGAGGCAGTACTCGTCGGCGAACTCGTCCTTGGCGTCCGCGACCTCGGCCTCGACGGCGCCGCATGCGAGGGCGCGCTTGCGGATGACGTCCAGGTCCTCGCCGCCCTGGCCGACGTCGACCGCAACGGCGATGACCTCGGCGCCCGTCTCCTCGGCGATCCAGCCGATGGCGACGGAGGTGTCCAGACCGCCTGAGTAGGCGAGTACGACGCGCTCGGTCACGGGTTTCTCCTCACAGTGCATTCGCTGATATGCATGAGTATGCAGGAGTCCGCATGATTCGTCAATTCACCCGCGCGGGAGCCGCGGTTTCGGCCACGGAGCGGGGGAATCACGCCGGCCTTGAACGGATGAAACCGCTTTCCCGTACCCCTCACCAGACGCAGGCGCCGCGTCGATCCAGTCGAGACACCCCCGACCGAGTGAGGCTTTCGCATGTCCAGGGCTCTTCCGAAGTACAACAAGCGCCGCGTCGGCCTCGTCGGCGGTGCCGCCGCGGTGGCGCTGACCGGCGCGGTGATCGCCGGCACGGCACTCGCCGGCGAGTCCTCCGGCGACGGCGCCGACCCGGACGCCCGGACGCTCGCGGGACCGGGCACGATCTCCTGCCCCGAGGTGGCACCGCGGCTTCCCGACGTCCCCGCCTCCGCCCGCGCCGAGGTCGACCGCAACCTCGGCGACCTCGACCGGCAGATCACCGAGGCCAACCGGCGACTCGTCGACACCGTCGGCCAAGGCGGACCCAACTTCGTCCAGAACGCCATCCTCGGCCCCCTGGAGGACAAACGCGTCGCCGCCATCAACCGCATCGCCACCGCCATCGGCCGCACCGCCGAACGCCCCGCGGGCCTGGACTCCCTGGCCGCCTGCACGCTCACCAAGTGAGCTGACAGGCGCTGTGGCCGCCCCGTGCATGCGCCGGCCGGGGCGGCCACGCTTTCCGCGCGGCCCGTGGCCGGGAGTCCGCGCGGACAATTCCTTAGACAAACGAAAGGCCTACGCCCATAATCGTCGTACATGGGAAAGACCTATGAGCGCATCGACGGCCGCCTCCGCACGTTCATCGAGGAACAGCCGGTCTTCTTCACCGCCACCGCCCCCCTGTCCGCCGACGGCACGGTCAATCTCTCCCCCAAAGGGCTGAAGGGATCCTTCGTGGTCCTCGACGAGCTCACCGTGGCCTACCTCGACTTCGCCGGCTCCAACGCCGAGACCATCGCCCATCTGCGCGAGAACGGCCGCATCACCCTGATGTGGTGCGCCTTCCAGGGACCCCCCAACATCGTGCGCGTCCACGGCCGCGGCGAGCCCGTCTTCCGGGACGACCCCCGCTTCGCCG
Organism: Streptomyces malachitofuscus; assembly: GCF_055571035.1. Lineage (NCBI taxonomy): Bacteria > Bacillati > Actinomycetota > Actinomycetes > Kitasatosporales > Streptomycetaceae > Streptomyces > Streptomyces malachitofuscus. Next base: position 157,048 of record NZ_JBVIGA010000004.1, read on the forward strand.
GGCTGGTCGCCCGCTTCCCCGACATCGACCACACCCCGCACGGCCTGCGCGCCGTCGTCGTCGTGACGGCCGAGCTGATCCGCGACACCTGCGGGTACGCCGTGCCCTTCATGGCGTACGAGAAGGAACGCGACCTGCACGAGAAGCGGTTCGCGCGGGAGGACGACGCCTCGCTCGACGCGTACTTCACCAAGAAGGAGCACATCGCGACCAGCCTGGACGGACTGCCCGGGTTGCCGTTGCCGCTCCCCCCGTCCACCGTCTGAGCCATGAGCCCCGGTGTCGCCCCCGCAGCCCTCCTCCTCTCCCTGTCCCTGCTGCCGAGCGGCGCCGGCGGCCCGTCGGCGCCGCTGCCGGACCGGATGGCGGACACCGGGGGCGGCACCCAGCTCATCACCGCCGTGGCGCCGGCGACCGGCTCGACGTCCGGCACCCTCACCTGGTGGGACCGCAGGGACGGACGCTGGGTGGCGGCCGGTTCCGCACCGGCCCGCTTCGGGGCGAACGGGCTGGCCGAGGGCGCGACGCGGCGGCAGGGTACGCACACCACACCCACCGGGCTGTACGGCCTGCCCTACGCCTTCGGCATCGAGGCGGCCCCGCGCGGAACGACGTACACCTACCGTCCCGTCCGCCCGAACTCCTGGTGGTGCCAGGACAACGGCTCACGCTCCTACAACCGCTGGACCGAGCCCCGGGCCGCCGACTGCCGCGCCACCGAGGCCGAGCACCTGATCGCCTACCGCGCGCAGTACGCCCACGCCCTCGTCGTCGACTTCAACTACCGCCGTCCGGTGCGCGGCCGGGGCGCCGGAATCTTCCTGCACGTCAACGGGCGCGGGGCGACGGCGGGGTGCGTGTCCGTGCCCAGGGAGACGATGCGCACGATCCTGCGCTGGGCCGATCCGGGGCGGGCCCCGCACCTCGCGATCGGCACGACGGACGGACGCACGGCGATCACCCGGTACTGAACCTGGAATTCCTCTGAACGCGCAGGCGGTGCGGCACGTATCTGTGGGCCAAGGGTCAAGTCCACGGAGGAACCGTGACCACCACGCTCGCCGGCGGCCGTGCCGCCCGCCGCCAGACGATGCGCCGCATCCGTCCGCGCCGCTCCCCCGCCGTCCCCCTGCTGCTCGCCGTGGGCGCGGGTGCGGTGGCCGTGCTGTGGTTGTGGTGGACCAACACACCGTCCATCGCGGACACCACCGGGAAGATCATCGCCGCGGGCCGGATCACCGGGCTGCTCGCCGGCTATCTGATGGCCCTGGTGGTGCTGCAGATGGCGCGGGTGCCCGCCCTGGAGCGGCGGGTGGGCTCGGACCGGGTCGCCCGCTGGCACGCGATGAGCGGCCGCTACACCGTCAGCCTGGTCATCGCGCATGTCTTCCTCATCATGTGGGGCTACGCCCGTCAGGCGGGCAGGAGCCTCGGCGACATCGTCGGGCAGACCATCACCTCCGTCAACACGCTGCCGGACATGGGCAAGGCCGCCATCGGCACCGGTCTGCTGTTCCTGATCGCCTTCCTCTCCGTCGGCCCGGTCCGGCGCCGGCTGCCGTACGACGGCTGGTACCACGTGCACCTGCTGACCTACGCGGCGGTGTTCCTGACGTTCTGGCACCAGATCACCACCGGCAACGAGTTCGCCGTCGAGCCCGCCGCGAAGACGTTCTGGTACGGGCTCTACGGCGTCGTGACCGCGCTGGTCCTGTGGTACCGGATCATCACGCCGGTGCGGCTCAACCTGCGGCACCGGATGCGGGTCGCGGCGGTCATCGAGGAGACGCCGGGCATCGTGTCGGTGCTGATCAGCGGGCGCAGGCTGCACCGGATGGGTGCGGAGGCCGGGCAGTTCTTCCGCTGGCGGTTCCTGGCGCCCGGGATGCGGTTCAGCTCCCACCCGTACTCGCTGTCGGCGGCACCCCGCCCCGACATGCTGCGGATCACCGTGAAGGCGATCGGCGACCACAGCTCCCGGCTGCGCGAGCTGGAGCCCGGCACCCGGGTGTGGGCCGAGGGCCCCTACGGGGCGCTGACCGCGCAGCGCCGCAGCCGCGGCAAGGTGCTGCTGGTCGCGGGCGGGGTCGGCATCACCCCGATGCGCGCACTGTTCGAGACGCTGCCCGGCGCCGCCGGTGACATCACCCTGCTCTACCGGGCCAACAGCACCCAGGACCTGGCGCTGTGGAGCGAGCTGGCCAAGATCGCCGACGAGCGGGGCGCGCGGCTGATGTACGCGGTGAACAGCCCCGACGGGGAACGCCCCGACATCTCGGCGGAGAGCCTGCAACGGAAGATCCCGGACGTCGACCGCCACGACGTCTTCATGTGCGGGCCGCCCGGGTTCGCCCAGTCCGTGTACGACGCACTGCGCGGCGCCGGGGTCCCCGCCCGCCGTATCCACCACGAGTCGTTCGAGATGTGAGCGACGGGTCATCCACCCGGGTCATCCACACCCATCAGGAGCTTGAGAAGCGATGAGGAAGAGTCACCCCGTCCGGCGCGCCGTGCTCGCGACCGCCGCCACCGTGTCCGGGATCGTGCTGCTGCTGTCGCTCAAGCCGGCGTCCGATCCGGGCTCGGCCGAGGCGGCGGGCGGCGCGGCCCCGCCCGCGGCGGCCCAGTCGCCGCAGGGTGGTTCCCAGCCCATCGGCGACGGCACGGTCACCGGAGACGCGGCGAGCACCCAGTACGGCGCGGTGCAGGTCCGGCTGACGGTGAGCGGCGGGAAGATCACCAAGGCCGAGGCCGTGCAGGCCCCCAAGGGCGGACAGAGCGACCAGGTCACCTCCAACGCCGTACCCAGGCTCAACCAGGCGGCCGTGGCGGCGCAGAGCGCGGAGATCGACGCGGTGTCCGGGGCGACCTACACGAGCGCGGGGTACAAGAAGTCGCTCCAGTCGGCGCTGGACAAGGCGCGGGCGGCCGGGACACCGGAATCCGGCGCGGGTGACGGCGGGGGCGGCGGCAACGCCGGTGAGGCGCAGGCGCGCACCGTCACCGGGGACGCGGCGCAGACGCAGTACGGGCCGGTGCAGGTCCGGGTCACCGTCAGCGGCGGGAAGATCACCAAGGCCGAGGCCGTACAGGCCCCCAAGGGCGGACAGAGCGACCAGGTCACCTCCAACGCCGTACCGAAGCTCAACCAGGCGGCGGTGGCGGCCGGCAGCGCGGAGATCGACGCGGTGTCGGGTGCCACGTACACGAGCGCCGGGTACAAGCAGTCGCTCCAGTCGGCACTGGACAAGGCCGGTGGCTGACACGGTGGCCGAGCCGGCCGAGGCTCCCGCCGCGGTACGTCATGCGGAGGAGACGATGGGGACCGTCTTCTCCCTCGACGTCCGCGGCGGGGAACCGGATGTGGTCCGCGCGGCCCTGGAGGAGGCGGTCGCGGGGCTGCACCGGGTCGACGAGGTGTTCAGCACGTACCGCGACGACAGCCAGGTCTCCCGGCTGGCGCGCGGTGAACTGCACGTCGGGGAGTGCGATCCCGAGGTCGCCGAGGTGCTGGAGCTGGCGGCGGAGGCGGAGCGGGTGAGCGACGGCTGGTTCAGCGCGCGCTACCGGGGGAGGCTCGACCCGACCGGGATCGTCAAGGGCTGGGCCACGGAGCGGGCCGCGCGGCGGCTCGCCGCGGCGGGGGCGACGGGGGTGAGTGTCAACGGCGGCGGCGACGTGCAGCTGTTGGGGGCGCCGGGAGCGGGGCGGCCGTGGCGGGTGGGGGTGTCGGATCCACTGCGGCCGGGCGGGCTGGCGGCGGTCGTCTCGGCGGCCGGGGCGGACGAACTGGCCGTGGCGACGTCCGGGACCGCCGAACGGGGGGATCACATCGTCGATCCCCGTACGGGGCGGTCGGCAGTGACGGATCTGGTGGCGGTGACGGTGGTGGCGCCACGGCTGACGTGGGCGGACTGCTGGGCGACGGCGGCGTTCGCGATGGGGGCGCGGGACGGGTTGCGGTGGCTGGAGTCGTTGCCGGACGTCGAGGGGCTGCTGATCACCGCGGGTGACGAGGTGCGGTGTACGGGGGGCCTGGCGGGTTGGCTGGGCTGACCGGCACGGTTGGCTGACCGGTGCTTCAGCCGAGGGAGGGGCGTTTCACTCGGCGGCGTTCGCCGGGCGCCTCCCCCACTCTCGACTTCTCCCCCACCCTCGGCTGCGCTCGGGCGGGGGTACCCCCATCGCCCTGGGGGTACCTCCCAGGCCCTCAAGGCACTGGGGGAGGCACGGCTGCCCGCAGCTCAGCGTCCTGGGGGCGCGGGGAACTGCGCGATCGGCCACCGACGGGCCGCGGCCGCGCTGCCACCCCTCCCCGCCCCCGCGGAGCGCTCAGTGGCCGTTCTGTGACGCCAGTCGCAGCAAGTGGTCGGCCAGGGCCTGACCCCCCGTCGGCTCGCGGCTGATCAGCAGCAGCGTGTCGTCACCGGCGATCGTGCCGAGGATGTCGTGGAGTTCCGCCTGGTCGATGGCCGAGGCCAGGAACTGGGCCGCACCCGGCGGGGTGCGCAGCACGACCAGGTTCGCCGAGGCCTCCGCGGAGATCAGCAGCTCCTGCGAGAGCCGCCGCATCCGCTCCTCCTTCGCCGACTCCCCCAGCGGCGCCCGGGGGGTGCGGAAACCCCCCTCGCTCGGCACCGCGTAGATCAGGTCGCCGTCGTTGTTGCGGATCTTCACCGCGTTCAGCTCGTCGAGGTCCCGCGACAGCGTCGCCTGCGTGACGCTCAGCCCGTCGTCGGCGAGCAGCTTGGCCAGCTGGCTCTGCGACCGCACCGGCTGCCGGTTGAGGATGTCCACGATCCTGCGGTGGCGTGCGGTGCGCGTCTGCGGCACGGCAGGTCCGGCGTGCTGGCCCTGGTCCTGCTCCTGGCTCATCGTCGTCTCATTCTCCGGATCGTCCTTCCCCGCCCGCCGTACCGGCCTCGTCCAGGATGCCGGGCAGCGCCCCGAGGAAGGCGTCCACCGCGTCGTCCCCGAGGGTCAGCGGCGGCATGAGCCGTACGACATCGGGGGCCGGCGCGTTCACGAGGAAACCGGCGTCCTGGGCCGCCTGTTGCACCTGGGGTGCGAGCGGCTCGGTGAGCACGATACCCAGGAGGAGGCCCGCGCCCCGGACATGGTCGATCAAGGCGTGGCCGAACGCCTCGATCCCGTCGCGCAGCTTCTCCCCCTGCCGCTTGACGTTCTCCAGCAGCCCGTCGTTCTCGATGGTGTCGAGAACGGCGAGTCCGGCGGCGCAGGCGACCGGGTTGCCGCCGAAGGTCGTGCCGTGGTGGCCGGGTGCCAACAGGTCCGCGGCCCGGCCGAAGGCGACCGTCGCGCCCAGCGGCAGTCCGCCGCCGAGGCCCTTGGCCAGCGTGACGACGTCGGGCAGCACGCCCTCGTGCGCCTGGTACTCGAACCAGTTGCCGGTGCGGCCGATGCCGGTCTGCACCTCGTCCAGCACGAGCAGCGCTCCGGTGGCCGCCGTGATCGCGCGGGCCGCCTTCAGGTACCCGGGCGGGGGCACCACCACGCCGTTCTCGCCCTGGACCGGCTCGATGATCACCAGCGCCGTGTCCTCGGTGACCGCGGCGGCCAGCGCCTGCGCGTCGCCGTACGGGACGTGGGTGACGTCCCCGGGCAGCGGCAGGAAGGGTTCCCGCTTGGCGGGCTGGCCGGTGAGGGCGAGGGCGCCCATGGTGCGGCCGTGGAAGCCGCCGTCGGTGGCGACCATGTGGCTCCGCCCGGTCAGCCGGCCGATCTTGAAGGCGGCCTCGTTCGCCTCGGCTCCGGAGTTGCAGAAGTAGACCCTGCCGTCCCGGCCGAAGAGCTGCACGAGCCGTTCGGCGAGCGCGACGGGCGGTTCGGCGACGAACAGGTTGGAGACATGGCCGAGGGAGGCGATCTGACGGCTCACGGCCTCGACGACCGCCGGGTGGGCGTGGCCGAGCGCGTTGACCGCGATGCCGCCCACGAAGTCGGCGTACTCCTTGCCGTCGGCGTCCCACACCCGCGCGCCCTCGCCGCGCACCAGCGGCAGTCGCGGGGTGCCGTAGTTGTTCATGAGCGCGCCCTGCCACCGCTGCGTCAGCTGTTCGTTGCTCACGACTTCCCCTGTTCGTCGGGCATGACCATGGTGCCGATGCCCTCGTCCGTGAAGATCTCCAGCAGGATCGAGTGCTGGACCCGGCCGTCGATGACGCGGGCGGTGGTCACGCCGTTGCGTACGGCGTGCAGACAGCCCTCCATCTTCGGCACCATGCCGGACGACAGCTCCGGCAGGAGTTTCTCGAGCTGGGACGCGGTGAGGCGGCTGATCACCTCGTCGCTGTCCGGCCAGTCCTCGTAGAGTCCCTCGACGTCCGTGAGGACCATGAGGGTTTCGGCGCCCAGTGCCGCAGCGAGTGCCGCAGCCGCCGTATCAGCATTGACGTTGTAGACATGGTGGTCGTCCTGGCTGCGGGCGATCGAGGAGACGACCGGGATGCGGCCGTCGGCGAGCAGCGCCTCGATCGCGCCCGTGTCGATCTCGGTGATCTCGCCCACCCGCCCGATGTCGACCGACTCGCCGTCGATCCGGGGCCGGTGCTTGGTGGCGGTGAGGGTGTGCGCGTCCTCGCCGGTGAGGCCGACGGCGAGCGGTCCGTGCCGGTTGAGCAGCCCGACCAGTTCCCGCTGCACCTGTCCGGCGAGCACCATGCGCACGACGTCCATGGCGTCCTCGGTGGTGACGCGCAGGCCCGCCTTGAACTCGCTGACGATGCCGTGCCGGTCGAGCGCGCGGCTGATCTGCGGGCCGCCGCCGTGCACGACGACCGGCTTGAGGCCGGCGTGCCGCAGGAAGACGACGTCCTGGGCGAAGGCGGCCTTCAGCTCCTCGTCGACCATGGCGTTGCCGCCGAACTTGATGACGACGGTCTTGCCGTGGTGCCGGGTCAGCCAGGGCAGCGCCTCGATGAGGATCTGCGCCTTGGGCAGCGCGGTGTGCTTGCGTGTGGCGGTCATGAGGAATAGGCGCTGTTCTCGTGGACGTAGTCGGCGGTGAGGTCGTTGGTCCAGATGGTGGCGGTGGCGTCGCCGGCGGCGAGGTCGGCGACGATGTGCACCTCGCGGTAGCGCATGTCGACCTTGTCGCGGTCCTCGCCGACGCCGCCGTTCTTGCACACCCAGACGCCGTTGATGGCGACGTCGATCGCGTCGGGCTCGAAGGCTGCCTGCGTGGTGCCGATCGCGGAGAGCACCCGGCCCCAGTTGGGGTCCTCGCCGTGGAGGGCGCACTTGAGGAGGTTGTTGCGGGCGATGGAGCGGCCCACCTCGACGGCGTCGTCCTCGGTCGCGGCGTTGACGACCTCGACCTTGATGTCCTTGCTGGCGCCCTCGGCGTCGCGGATGAGCTGCTGTCCGAGGTCGTCGCAGACGGCGCGGACGGCCTCGGCGAACTCCTCGTACGGCGGGGTGGTGCCGGAGGCGCCGGAGGCGAGCAGCAGCACGGTGTCGTTGGTGGACATGCAGCCGTCGGAGTCGACGCGGTCGAAGGTGACCCTGGTCGCCGCGCGGAGGGCTTTGTCCAGGGTTTCGCTGTCGACGTCGGCGTCGGTGGTGAGGACGACGAGCATGGTGGCGAGACCGGGGGCGAGCATGCCCGCGCCCTTCGCCATGCCGCCGACGGTCCAGCCGTCCTTGCTCACCACCGACGTCTTGTGGACGGTGTCGGTGGTCTTGATGGCGATGGCGGCCTTCTCACCGCCGTGCTCGGAGAGCCGGCCGGCGGCCGTCTCGACTCCGGGAAGCAGCTTGTCCATGGGGAGCAGGACGCCGATGAGCCCCGTCGAGCAGACGGCGACCTCGCCCGCGCCGACCCCCAGCACCCCGGCCGCCTTCTCGGCGGTGGCGTGGGTGTCCTGGAAGCCCTTCGGTCCGGTGCAGGCGTTGGCGCCCCCGGAGTTGAGGACGACGGCGGCCAGCCGGCCGCTCTTGAGCACCTGCTCGGACCAGAGGACGGGGGCGGCCTTGACGCGGTTGGAGGTGAAGACGCCGGCGGCGGCGCGGCGGGGGCCGTTGTTGACCACGAGGGCCAGGTCGGGGTTGCCGTTCTCCTTGATCCCGGCGGCGATGCCCGCCGCCGTGAATCCCTTTGCTGCCGTCACACTCACGGCGCAACTCCGATCGTCGTCAGCCCGGTGGTCTCGTCGAGACCCAGGGCGATGTTCATGCTCTGGACGGCACCGCCCGCGGTGCCCTTGGTCAGGTTGTCGATGGCGCTGATCGCGACGATCCGGCCTGCGGCGGCGTCGTACGCGACCTGCACCGCCACGGCGTTGGAGCCGTACACGGAGGCGGTCGCGGGCCACTGTCCCTCGGGGAGGAGGTGGACGAAGGGCTCGTCGGCGAAGGCCTTCTCGTACGCGGTGCGCACCGCGTCGGCGGTGACGCCGGGCGCGGCCTTCGCGGTGCAGGTGGCGAGGATGCCGCGGGGCATCGGCGCGAGGGTCGGTGTGAAGGAGACGGAGACGCGCTCGCCGGCCGCGGCGCTGAGGTTCTGGATCATCTCGGGGGTGTGCCGGTGTCCGCCGCCCACGCCGTACGGCGACATGGAGCCCATGACCTCGGAGCCCAGCAGGTGCGGCTTGAGGGCTTTGCCGGCGCCGGAGGTTCCGGAGGCGGCGACGATCACCGCCTCGGACTCGGCGAGTCCGGCGGCGTACGCCGGGAAGAGGGCCAGGGAGACGGCGGTGGGGTAGCAACCGGGCACCGCGACGCGCTTGGACCCCTCCAGCGCGGCGCGGGCACCCGGCAGTTCGGGCAGGCCGTAGGGCCAGGTGCCGGCGTGCGGCGAGCCGTAGAACCGGACCCAGTCGTCGGGGTCCCGCAACCGGAAGTCCGCGCCCATGTCGATCACGAGCACGTCCTCGCCGAGCTGTTCGGCGACGGCGGCGGACTGCCCGTGCGGCAGTGCGAGGAACACGACGTCGTGTCCTGCCAGGACCTCGGGGGTGGTCGGCTCCAGCACGCGGTCGGCGAGCGGCAGCAGATGCGGCTGGAGCGCGCCGAGCCGCTGTCCGGCGTTGGAGTTGCCGGTCAGGGCGCCGATCTCGACCCCGGGGTGGGCCAGGAGCAGACGCAGCAGTTCTCCGCCCGCGTATCCACTCGCTCCGGCCACTGCGGTACGTACGGTCATGGAACCTCCTCCTGGACGGCATGACTATACGCAGGACCGCAGTTTTATGCAACGCCATGCAGGGTGGCCGCCGGGCCCTCGGCCGCCGGTCGGAGGGTGCCTCCCCCGGCGGGCGGAGGCGGTCACGCCCTGCGGAGGACGTGCGGCGGCGGGGCGGCCGCGACGATCGGGACGTACCCGCATTCCGGAAGCTCATCGATCGGAGCCATGTCGTGCCGAAGCCGGTTCTGTGCGCCGTCGCCGTTGTCGCTCTCGTCGCCGCGGTGGCTGCCCCGGCCGTCGTACCGCCGTCCGAGCCGCCGCCGGCCGCCGCGGAGACGGTCCGGGTGACCGTCCACGCCGCCTCCGGTGCGGGCGGCTTCCCCGCCCCGTCCTGGGACGGGAATCCCGGCTGACGAGGTGCGGGGCGCCGGCCGCCGCCCGCACGGGGGTGGGGCGGCGGCCGGCCGCTTCCGCGCTATCCCTGCCGGAGCCTGAGGAAGGTCACCGAGTTCGCCGGGAAGGTGTACGTGAAGGTGTCCGCCACGCCACGGAGGACGGAGGTCACCGGGGTGACCGGGGTGTCCGTCTCCGTGTTCACCGCCTCCGGGTCGGCGGCCAGGGTGGTCACGCGGGCCGTGGGGGCGACCTTCGCGCCGCCGAGGTCGATCGCCGTGCGGGCCTCGGCCGGCTGAGCGTTGACGACCTTGACGATCAGGTCGCCGGTCTTCGCGTCCCGGGTGACGACCTGTCGGAACGGCTCGGCCGGCTTGTCGTCGGTGAAGCTGCCCCATTCCTGTCCGTCGAGGTAGAGGGTCACCTGGCGGCCGCGCACCTTGATGTCGATGTCGTAGGCGCGGCCCGTCTCGATCGACCCGGCCTTGGCGACGAGGGTCGACTTGCCGCCGTCCACGGCGTGCTCCACGGCGGACTGCGTGTTGTTCCAGCCGCCGAGGTTCCACCAGTAGTGATTGCCGGTGTCCTGGACGCCGAAGGCGACGAGGAAGCCCTCCTTGCCGTCCAGCTTGGTGGCCCGCACATGCAGGTCGTAGTCGTGCCAGGCCCGGTCACCGGCCGTGACCAGCGTGTTCTCGGCGGCCTCGTCGGTCTGGACGTACCGGCCGTCCTGGACGCTCCAGCTGCCGCCGCCGCTGTGGGTCCACTGCGCGGCGTCGCCGGAGAAGTCGTCGGTCAGGAGCGTCGCCCCGTCCGCCGAGGTCACCGACACGTCGTCGTACGCGGCGCTGGTCGCCCATGTCGACAGCCCGACGGCGCCGGTGATCGGGCCGCTGACGTCGGGCGTCGTGCTCGCCCGCGAGGGGACGACCCGGTCACCGGCGTTGGTCATGAACAGCTTCTGGACCTCGTAGTTGGCCGAGCCCCAGGACGCGTGGTTGTTGAACCAGATCATGTCCGGCGACCACTGGACGTAGTCCTCGTTGGCGAGCAGCGGCGCGTAGGAGGCGAGCTTCACGATGTCCGCGTTGCGCTCCAGGCCGGTCATGAACGCGGCTTCGGCCAGACCGTTCCTCCAGGCGTTGCCCTGGGAGGCGTACTCACCGAGGAAGACCTCGGGACCGCTGCGGTCGTAGGAGTCGTAGCGGTCGTTGTTCCGCAGGAACCACTGCGGGCTGTTGTAGTAGTGCTCGTCGACCATGTCGACGTCGCCCTCGCGGCTGAGCTGCCAGGCGGTGTCGAAGGTGTCGCCGGAGTCGTCGGGGCCGGAGTTGGCGATGACGGTGATCTCCGGGTGTTCGGCCTCGATGGCGGCCCGGAACCGCTGGAAGCGGGCGAAGAACTCCCGGGGCAGGTTCTCCTCGTTGCCGACGCCGATGTGGGTGAGGCCGAAGGGCTTGCGGTGGCCCATCCCGGCGCGCACCCGGCCCCAGGCGGAGTCCGCCGGGCCGTTGGCGAACTCGATGAGGTCCAGGGTGTCCTGGATGTGCCGCTTCAGCAGGGCCTCGTCGTCGGTGGCCCGGTTCTGGCCGCAGCCGGTGACGAGCGCCGGGACGACGGGCAGCGGCATGGCGCCGATGTCCTCGGCGAACCGGAAGTACTCGTAGTAGCCGAGGCCGTAGCTCTGGTTGTATCCCCAGAAGTTGGCGTTGGTGGCACGCTCCTCGACCGGGCCGACGGTCTCCTTCCACTGGTAGGCGCGCTTGCGCTGCCAGCCGGAGGCCTCGCTGTAGTCCTCCATGGACCCGGTGTTGACCAGGCAGCCGCCGGGGAAGCGGAGGAAGCCCGGCCGCAGGGCGGCGATCTTCTCGGCGAGGTCCTTGCGCAGTCCGTTCGGCTGGTTCCTGTAGGTGTCGCGCGGGAACAGCGACACCATGTCCAGGGCCGCGGCGGAGGAGGCGGCGACGGCCAGTCGGCCGCGGTTGCTGGTGCGGGTGGAGGTGAACGTCGCCTCGCACTTCGCCCAACCACCCTCGACGGCCACCTTGCGGGCGTCCGCGAGGGGCCCGGCCGCGTCCTTGAGCGTGACGGTGAGGCGGGTGCCGCCCTCCGCGCGGGCCCAGACGGAGAACTCGTAGCGCTTGCCGCGCTCCACCCGGATGCCCGTGTTGTAGCCGGTGTTGGTGACGGAGGACCCCGCGCCGAGGGTGAGGTAGGCGCGGTTGCGTTCGTGGAGCCGGCCGGAGTCGTTCACCACCTCGGCGGTGCCGCCGACCGTCCAGGAGGTCAGGGGCGTGTAGGAGCCGTTGTCGGCGGTGGAGTACTCGAAGGACCGGTTCTGCACGAGTTCGGCGTAGAGGCCGCCGTCGGCGGCCCGGTTGATGTCCTCCAGGAAGACGCCGTACAGCGTGTCGTCGATCGCCGCACCCCGGGCGTCCGGGTCGACGGTGATCGTGTAGTCGGTGACGTCCCCGGCGTGCGCGGGGGCCGGGACGAGGGCGGCGGCCGTCAGCAGGGCGGTGGCGGTGAGGCCGATTCTGCGACGGGCGCGGTGCCGGGCGGTGCGTGACATGGATACTCCGCGGCTCTGTGGGAGGGGGAACACGAGCGAGTCGTTCGGTATATCGGCCAATGGTCAGCACTTCGAACGGCAAGATAGGGAGGAGGCAGGAGCACGTCAATGGGTCGTGCACGAGCGGAGACCACGCGGGAGCGGGGCGCAATGGGCGAGTTCTGGCCGGTACCCGAGGTGCTGACCTACCTGGAAGGCCACTGGCGGGCGGAGCGGACCGTGCGGGATCTGGCGAGCGGCGACGAGGGCCGCTTCGAGGGGACGGTCGTTTTCGGCCCGCTGGAGGGCGGCGGCCTGCTGCACCGGGAGTCCGGCGACTTCACCTGGCACGGCGTCACCCGGCCCGCCGAGCGGACCCTGCGCTTCCTGCCCGGGCCGGACGGTACGGCGGACGTACGGTTCGCGGACGGCCGCCCGTTCCACGGCCTGGACCTGACGACGGGCCGGTACGTCGCCGACCACCCCTGCTCCGCGGACCTCTACCGGGGCGAGTTCACCGTCCGGGACGCCCGGCACTGGCGGACGGTCTGGCGCGTACGAGGTCCCGCCAAGGACCTGGAGCTCACCACCGACTACGCGCGCGTCGGCTGAGCGGGGACCCCTTCCAGACGCAGGCTCCAGCGGCCCGCCCGGCCGGTGACGCTGATCGTCGACAGCGAGCGGACGTCGATGCTCCAGTACGTGGCGGGCGGCGCCTTGAGCACGTACACCAGGGCCGCGCGGATCACCGAGGGCTCGGCCACGGCGACGACCCGGCAGCCGTCCTCGACCGGCCGGGTGTCGAGCCAGCCGCCGACGCGGCCGATGAAGTCCATCAGCGACTCCCCGCCGTACGGGGTGGCACGCGGGTCGGCGAGCCAGGCGTCCACGGACTCCGGCTCACGGGCCATCGCCTCGCCCAGGGTCAGCCCCCGCCACCGGCCCATGTCGCAGTCGCGCAGGGCCAGCTGCACCAGCGGTGCGTAGCCCAGCCCCTCTCCGGTGGCGCGGCTGCGCGGGGCCGGGGAGCAGTAGCGCAGATCGGCCGCCGCGAGCGGCAGCAGCTCGGGCGCGGCCCGTTGCACCTCGTTCCATCCGGCCTGGTCCAGCGGCCGGAGGTCCTCGAAACGCTCGGCGAGCACCGAGGAGCTCCCCGCGGCGGCGACGAACGTGACCCGAAGTGCCATGCCGCGATCGTCAGTCGCCGGAGTCGACAGGTCAAGGGGTGCCGTCCCGCCGTCACTCCAGGTGGCCCCCGCCTTACCGACTGGTATGTACGCGCCGGACAAGTCGCCCGAAACGCCGCCCCGCCGGTCTCACTCGAAGGCGAGCGCGAGGTAGTGGTCGGGCCGGTCCAGCGGGCGGAACCCCAGCTTCTCGTAGACGGAGTGCGCGTCGTGCGTGGCCAGCATGACGCGCTTCGGCCCGTGGCCCCGCAGTTCCTCCCGTACGGCCGCGACCAGCGCGGTACCGATCCCCTTGCCCCGTGCCGAGGGGTCGACGTACACATCGCACAGCCAGGCGAACGTCGCCCGGTCGGTGACGACTCTGGCGTAGGCCACCTGGTCCCCCGAGACCGTCTCGTAGACGCCGAAGTTGAGCGAGCCCCCGATCGCCCGGTCCTGCTTGTCCCGGGACCGGCCCAGCGCCCAGTACGCGTCGCTGGACAGCCACCGGTGCACCCGGGCGGCGTCGATCCTGGCGGGGTCGGCGGAGATCTCGTAGCCCTCGGGCAGGCGCGGGGTGTCGGTCATGGCGGGATGCTCGCAGGCCGGGCGGGCCGGCGTCGAACACTTATCCCAGCACCTCGTCGCAGGCGGTGCGCAGCCGCCGGACGCCCTCGGCGATCTCCCCGGTGCCGGCCACCGCGGCGAAGCTCAGGCGGAGGTGCCCGGCGGGGGGTTCGGCGCTGAAGTAGGGGCGGCCGGGGGTGACGGCGACGCCCGCGCGCAGGGCGGCGGAGGTCAGGGCGGGCTCCGCCGCGCCTTCCGGCAGCCGCAGCCACAGGTGGTAGCCGCCGGACGGGATGTGCGGCAGGGCGAGTTCGGGCAGCCGCAGGCGGAGGGCGGCCGTCATGGCGTCCCGGCGGGCCCGCAGCTCGGCGGAGATCGTGCGCAGATGGCGCGGCCAGGCGGCCGAGCCGACGAGTTCCAGCGTGGCCTCCTGCAGAGGGCGGGGCACGAAGAAGGTGTCCACGACCTGGATGGCCCGCAGCCGCTCCAGCACCGGACCATGCGCGGCCAGGGCACTGACCCGGAAGCTCGGCGAGGTCGCCTTGGTGAGCGAGCAGACGTGCACCACCACTCCGTCCGGGTCGTCGGCGGCGAGCGGTCGCGGCAGCGGGCCCGCGTCCTCGTGCACCAGACGCCGTACGAAGTCGTCCTCGACGACGAACGCGCCCGCCTCGCGGGCGATGCGCAGCACGTCGCCGCGCCGGTCCGGGGCGAGCACGGCGCCGGTGGGGTTCTGGAACAGCGGCTGGCAGACGAACACCCGGGCGCCGGTCGCGCGGAACGCGTCCGCGAGCAGCGCGGGCCGTACGCCGTCCGCGTCCACCGGGACGGGCACCGGGCGCAGTCCGGCCGCACGGGCGATGGCCAGCATGCCCGGATAGGTGGGCGACTCGACGAGGACGGGCGCACCCGGCGGCGCGAGGGCGCGCAGGGCGGTGGTGAGCGCGGACTGTCCGCCCGACGTGACGAGCACCCCGGCCGCCGTCACCGGGCCGCCGACGCTCCGGGCGAACCACTCGCGCAGCTCCGGCAGCCCTTCCATGGGCGGCCGGCCCCAGGCGCCCGGCCGGCGCCCGGCCCGGGACAGGGCCGCCGCCATCGCCCGCTCGGGCTGCAGGGAGGGATGCAGATAGCCGCCGTTGAACTCGATCACTCCCGGCGGCGGCGCGGCCAGCGAGACGAGCACGCCGGAGGCGTCCACCGAGCGCGGCACGAGGTCGCCGGCGCCGTCGGCGCTGAGGGCGACCTCCTGCCAGGAGGTGTCACCGGCGGGAGCGGCCGAGGCGCGGGGCCGGGCACGGAAGGCTCCGGCGCCGGGCCGGGTGACCACGAGCCCCTCGGCGGCGAGCATCGCCAGGGCCCGGGAGACGGTCACGGGACTCACCCGGAACCGCTCCACCAGGGCACGGCTGGACGGGAGCTTTCCACCGGGAGAGTAGCGGTCCAGCTCCCGCCGTAGCTTCTCCGCCAGGTCACCCACACTGCTACGCTCATGCATGAGAGCACAGAGTAGCGCTACTACCGCCCCTTCGATAGCAGTCACCGCTCCTCGGGACCACGGCGGCTTCGGCACCCTCCAGGCCGCCCTGGGCGTCATCGCCTTCTCCCTCACCTTCCCGGCCACCGCCTGGGGCCTCGAAGGCTTCGGCCCCTGGTCGCTGGTGGCCGTACGCAGTGTGCTCGCGGCGCTCATCGCGGGCGGCTGTCTGCTGGCGCTGCGCATACCGCCGCCGGACCGCAGGCACTGGCCGGGACTCGCGGTGGTGGGCGCCGGAGTGGTGCTCGGCTTCCCGATGCTGACCACCCTGGCGTTGCAGACCTCGACCACCGCGCACGCGGCCGTCGTGGTGGGCCTGCTCCCGCTGACCACGGCGCTGCTGTCCGCCCTGCGCGTCGGCTCCCGGCCCTCGCGCACCTTCTGGGTGGCGGCCCTCGCCGGAGCCGCCGCGGTGGTGGCGTTCACCGTGCAGCAGAGCGGCGGCGCCCTGACCACGGCCGACCTGTATCTCTTCGCGGCCCTGCTGGTCTGCGCGGCCGGCTACACGGAGGGCGGCCGGCTGGCCCGGGTGATGCCGGGCTGGCAGGTGATCGGCTGGGCGCTGGTCCTCTGCCTGCCGCTCACCCTCCCCGCCGCCGCGGCCGCACTGGCCCTCGAACCCGTACGGCTGACCGCCCACAGCGTGACCGGCCTGCTGTGGGTGGCGGCGGGCTCCCAGTTCCTGGGGCTGATCGTCTGGTACCGGGGCATGGCATCCATCGGCATTCCCAAGGCGAGCCAGTTGCAGCTCGCCCAGCCGCTGCTCACACTGGTGTGGTCGGTGCTGTTGCTGAACGAGCACCTGACGGTGGCCGCCCCGCTGACGGCCGCGGCGGTGCTCGTGTGCATCGCCGTGACGCAGCGGGCACGCGGTTGAGAGGAGGCCCCGATGCGCGCAACCGTGGGTGACCAGCTTGTCCAGCACGGCAGGGTGGTCGGCCAGCACGACAAGGTCGGAGAGATCGTCGAAGTGATGGGCGAGGAGGGGAACCCGCCCTACCGCGTCCGCTTCGAGGACGGCCACGAGGGCGTGTGCTCACCCGGCCCGGACACGGAGATCCGGCACAGGACCCCGCAGCACTGAGTCAGCGCGGAGGTTCCGCGGACCGGCCGTAGTGGTCGGTGACCACCCGTGCCATCGCCCCGGTCGGGTCGGCCGCCACCTCACGGGCGGCGAAGAAGACGTGCCCGCGCACCTGCGGGTACGTCCCGGCCAGGGTGAGATGGCGCGACAGCTCGGCCGGGTCCTGCCAGGCCGCGGGCTGCGCCGGGTCGCCCGCCTTGTACAGCGCCTCACCGGCGTAGAGGCGCGTCCCGGATTCCCGCACGACGTCGGCCCACCAGCGGACGAGTTCGGCGTAGTCGGCGGGGGCGAAGCCGATGTGCCAGTACAGCTGCGGGCAGATGTAGTCGATCCAGTTCTCCCTGGCCCACCTGCGGGTGTCGGCGTGCAGGTCGTCGTACGTCTGCACGCCCGCGCGGGTGGCGGAGCCCCGCTCGTCGGTCTCGGCGTTGCGCCACACCCCGAAGGGGCTGATGCCGAAACCCGTGCCGGGCCGGATCGCCCTGATCCCGGCGGCCATGTCGCGCACCAGCCGGTCGACGTTGTCCCGCCGCCAGGCCGCGCGGTCCGGGAAGTCTCCGCCGTGGGTGTCGTAGGCCAGGTCGTCGTCGAAGGTCTGGCCGGCCACCGGGTACGGATAGAAGTAGTCGTCGAAGTGGACCGCGTCGACCGGATACCGGCGCACCGCGTCCAGCATCGCCTCCCGCACGAAGGCGCGGACCTGCGGCAGTCCCGGGTTGTAGTAGAGCTTGCCGCCGTACCGGACGACCCAGTCCGGGTTGCGGCGGGCCGGGTGGGAGGGGGCGAGCCGGGCAGGGTCGGCGTGCATGGCCACGCGGTACGGATTGAACCATGCGTGCAGTTCCAGACCGCGGGCGTGGGCCTCCTCCACGGCGGTGCCCAGCGGGTCCCAGCCGGGATCGGCGCCCTGGGTGCCGGTGAGGTACTGCGACCACGGCTCGTGCGGCGAGGGCCACAGCGCGTCGGCGGTGGGCCGTACCTGGAGGACCACGGTGTTGAGCCGGGCACGGACGGCGGTGTCGAGGAGGGCGGTCAGCTCCGCACGCTGCCGGGCGGCGCCGAGGCCCGGCCGGGAGGGCCAGTCCCGGTTGGTCACCGAGGCCACCCACATGCCCCGCATCTCCCCGGTCGCCGCACCTGCGCCCCGCCCCGGGCCGCCCGAGGCTCCGGGGCCCGGCCGGGGTGCGGCGGAGGCCCGGGGGACCGTGGCCAGCGCGGCCAGCGCCATCGCCGTGAAGCCCCTGCGTGAGACCGGCCCCATCACGCCCCCTCGCCACCCCTCGAAACAGCTGGTCGGCTACTGTCTCCCGGCCAGGATGCCCCACCCCCGCGATCGATCATCGATACTTCGGAGTAACGTGCACGAACGGAGCAGGCGCCGGGACCCGGCACCCTGCCACAGCCGTAAGCAGTAGCGAAAGGGACGATGTGACCGACATCGAACGCGTCGGAGTGGTGGGCTGCGGTCAGATGGGCGCGGGAATCGCCGAGGTGTGCGCCCGGGCCGGACTGGACGTCATGGTCGCCGAAACCACCGGCGAAGCCCTCGAGATCGGCCGTACCCGGCTGTTCAACTCCCTGTCGAAGGCGGCCGAGCGCGGCAAGATCACCGAGGACGAGCTGGCGGCCACGCAGGCCCGGCTGAGCT
The DNA here is from genome assembly GCF_055571035.1 of Streptomyces malachitofuscus. Classification (NCBI taxonomy): domain Bacteria; kingdom Bacillati; phylum Actinomycetota; class Actinomycetes; order Kitasatosporales; family Streptomycetaceae; genus Streptomyces; species Streptomyces malachitofuscus. The sequence goes on from NZ_JBVIGA010000004.1 coordinate 175,136, forward strand.
TCACCACGGACCTCGGCGAGTTCGCCGACCGTGACCTCGTGATCGAGGCCGTGGTCGAGAACGAGCAGGTCAAGACCGAGATCTTCCAGGTCCTCGACCAGGTGGTGACCCGGCCGGACGCGATCCTGGCCTCCAACACCTCCTCCATCCCGCTGGTGAAGCTGGCGGTCGCCACCTCGCGGCCCGACCACGTCATCGGCATCCACTTCTTCAACCCGGCCCCGGTGCAGAAGCTCGTCGAGCTGATCCCGGCGCTCACCACCTCCGAGGGCACGCTGAGCCGGGCCCAGGTCTTCACCGAGAAGGTGCTGGGCAAGCACGCGATCCGCGCCCAGGACCGCTCCGGCTTCGTGGTGAACGCCCTGCTGATCCCGTATCTGCTCTCCGCGATCCGGATGTTCGAGTCGGGCATCGCCAGCCGCGAGGACATCGACAACGGCATGGAGATGGGCTGTGCCCACCCGATGGGCCCGCTGAAGCTGTCCGACCTGATCGGTCTGGACACGGTGGCCTCGGTCGCGTACTCGATGTACGAGGAGTACAAGGAGCCGCTGTACGCCGCTCCCCCGCTGCTCCAGCGGATGGTCGACGCGGGCCGGCTGGGCCGCAAGAGCGGCTCCGGGTTCTACACATACGGCTGAAATCCCACGGCCGGGAGTCAATTGGGGCGAAGCCCATGTGGCCGCGCCGTCCGGCGGGCAGGATGGCACGGTGCTTCCACCAAGGACGGCCTGGTCACGCCTGGCGATGTTCGGCTGCTCGTTACTGGCTGCCGTGTATGTGACGGGCTTCTACCTCAGCTCGGCGGACGGGGCGTTGCTGTCCGCGCAGATCGCCGAGGGGCGGATCGACCGGCTGTCGTCCTATCAGCTGGGCGGACTGGTGGCCGGTGTGATCGCCACCGCACTGGTACTGTCTGCCGTCCTGGCCGCCGTTCCCCAGGGCGTCCAGGACAGCAGGTCGTACTGGCGTGTCACCCGACTGCTGCGGACGTGGCACCGCCGGCGGCGGGACCAGTTGCGGCTGCAGTGGTCACGGCAGCGACGACGGGTCGAGGCCGACATCGCGTTACGCGGTCCCGTGTGGTGGTCCGGCACCCCCAACGACCAGGCGGAGCGCACGATCCGGGTGGACCGGATGGCCGAGACGCTCGCCGTCCGTTATCCGACCGACGACGCCCTGGTCCAGGCGACCGTGGTGGGCAATGTGCTCGCCGCCGCGCGCCAGCGGATCGAGGACGTCTACGCGCTGGACGTCCTGCTCAGCTGGCCGCGCCTGTACCCGGTACTGAGCCGGCGGATGCGCTCGGCGGCCGCCATGCAGCGCGCCGCTCTGGACGCGTCGGTGTCGGCGTGGGCGCTCGCCCTGCTGGTGCTGTGCGCGGTCCTGCCGGCGAACCTGGTGTGGGACAAGTACGACGTGCACGCCTGGGCGGCTCCGGCCGCGGTGGTGATCGCGGCCCGTATGGCGGCGGTACGGGCCGCGGTACGGTACGCGACCACCGTGCGGGTGGCCTTCGACCTGCACCGGTTCGACCTGTACGAGGCCCTTCACCTGCGCGCTCCGGCCGATCTGGGCGAGGAGCAGGAGACCAACCGGGCCCTGTCCCGGCAGTGGCACCCGTACGGAGCGGCCCGGGTGCGGCACCCGGCCCGGACCGGGGGCGTGCCGCGCGTGCCGTCGCCGGCCGGCCCGGACGAGGCGTGGTGGCATCTCCCGGACGGTGACGTGACCGTGGGACGGGGTACCGCGGCGCCGGGCCGCGCCACGGCGGAGGACGACGCGGACGACGCGTGGTGGGTGACGGTGGGGGACGACGACGCGTCCGCGTCGCGCGTCGGGATGCCGGACCCCCCGCCTCCCCCGCCCGTTCCCGGGGCCCAGGGGCCGGTCTGGACGCAGCCCCCGTCGGGGGACGAGCACGGGGCGCGGACGGTGCCCGGGTCACCGGCGGACGGGGAGACCGGACCGGACGGGGCCGAGACGCGGCAGAGCACCACGGAGGCGGAGCAGGCCGCGCAGAAGACGGAGGAGGACATCCAGAACCTCGCCTCCGCCGCCCGTGTCGGCGCGACCCTGGCCGCGGGCGGGACGATCGCGGCCGGAGTGACGAGCGGCGTGGTGGCGACCGGTGGACTGGGCACCGTGGCGGGCGGGGTCATCCTCTCCGCGGTCGCGACCTGGCTGAGCCTGCAGAAGTCGAAGAACGCCCCACCGGTCCCCGACACGGACGAATCCCCCCTGCCCGCCCTCGGGTACGAGCACCGCGAGCCCGGCCCGTCGCTGCGGATCGAGGACTCCAGCCTGCGCAAGGCGCTGGATCCGCCGGCGCCCGTGGCGTTCCGTGGCGCCGTCGCGGTCACCGTGGAGGACGCGGTCGGGGCCGAGGTCGTCGACGGAGAACCGGAGTGGCGGCTGCGGCCGGGGCGGCCCGCGTCCCTCGTCGTCCTCCTCGGCCTGGGTGCCATGGAGCAGGGCGCCCCGCAGGCGCTGCTGGACGACGCCCCGGGCATCGCGGACGAGATGCTGGTGGTGGCGGGCCGGTCCGCGGGGCTCGTGGAACTGGACGTCGTGCTGGACGCACCGTTCCTCGCCGTGACGCCGGGCCGGCACACCGTGCGTCTTCGGCAGGGCACGGACGGAGCCACCGGAGGCACCCGGTGCCGGCACACGTCGGCGCTGACGGCCCAGGAGCCGGGCACGTACGACATCCGGGTCGCGGTGTACGCGTCGGGCCGGCTGGTGCAGGCACTGCCCGTGACCGTCGTCGTCGAGGACGGAGACGCCGACGGCTCGGCCTCTTCCGCCGGACGCGAGCGGCCTGAGGACCTCGTGTGACACGCCAGGCCGGATCACCGAACGTCACGATCGCCGCCCACGGTGACCGGAGCGGTCACCGGTTCCTGCTCACCGGGCCGGACGAAGCGGAGGAGCCGCTCATCCTGGAGGTGGCCGACGGGGACGTGCTGCGCCACTGCACCGCGGGGTTCGCCCGGAGCGTGCAGCGCACGCGGGCGTTCTGGCTGCGGCCGTCCCGTCTTCCGCTCCAGGACGCCGGTTCGTCGCTCCAGCAGCTCGCCGCCGCGGGGCGCGTGCTGCTGACCAGCGTGCTGCGCAACGCCCGGGAGATCCATGACGAGCTGGGGGTCCGGATGCGCCGCTGGTGCCCCACCTGGGGGGACGAGGACGGAGTCGTCCCGGTCCTCCATGTGCAGGCGGGCACACCGCAGTGGCTGCCGTGGGAGCTGCTGCCGCTCTTCGACCTCCACTGGAACGACCGCGTCGGGGACCACACCGAGCTCTGGCGGGCCGCCCGGATCTTCCCCGGACTGAGCACCGTGACGGAACGCGCCATGGAACGGCCGGGACAGGACGTGGGGCTGCGGGTCTCCGGTGGACGGCTGCCCCTGCGCTACCTCTGGCACGCGGGGTATCCCGGTGCGCAGGGCGAGTTGGGCTTCTTCCGCAGCCGTCCGGCCATCGCGCTGGACGGACCGTATCCGGGGGACGACGAGCCGTACCCCGGGCTGCATTCGTTCGCCCGGCATCTGGCGGACCCGGGGCTCGGCCCGGACGGCCGGCGGATGAATCACCCGCACCAGGTGCTGCACATGTCGTGCCACACCACGGTCACCGGCGACCACGGCGAGGCGGCCGGCAGGCTGGTGTTCCACCTCTCGTCCACGGCGGAGAGCGAGAGGGCGGTGGACGTGGAGGTCCACAAGGTGCTGTCCGACCTGATCCCGGCCTGGGCCGCGGCGCCCAGGACCGTCGGCGGGCTTCCCCTCGTCTTCCTCAACGCCTGTTCGACCGCCCTCCATGATCCGCTGACCCTCCGGTCCCTCATGGAGCCGTTCGTCAAGAACCGCAACCCGAGTGTGATCGGCACGGTGGCCCAGCTGCCGGACCGGATCGCCGAGTACTTCTCCCGGAGGTTCTACGAGGCACTGCTCGGCGGGCGGACCGTCGGCGAGTCCCTGCACACCGCGAAGTGGGACCTGCTGCAGACCCGGCGCAACCCCGTCGGGCTGCTGTACGCCCTCTACGGTGTCTCCACCCTCCAGGTGACGCCCGTGCCGGTGTCGGCGGCGTCCTGATCCCGGTTCTCCGCACAGCGAGGAAAGGCAGCACGATGCAACAGGTCAGCAGTGTTCCGGAGGCGTTCTGGAACGAGATCCGGGGGCGCAACGAGCGGCTGCCGGTGTGGCTTCCCGGCACGCCCATGGAACTGGGTGACGTGGGACGCTTCACCGGCAGCGGCTGGACCAAGTTCACCACGCTGGAGAGCCTGGGCGTGTCCGCACGCCCGGAACCGGAAGGCACGATGGGTGACTTCGAGTACGCGTCCCACGACGGGGTCCGCCGTACCGGTGCCCTCTCCGGCACGGCCGAGACCGCCGTCGCGGCCGGCCGGGGCGCCGTCACCTACAGCTTCGAACGGGAGGGCTCCTTCGTGTTACGGGCCACCGGGGCGACGGTGCACCGGCTGGCGGACCTGCTCGATGTGGAGGAGGCCGTGCTGGAGCTGTACCGGCGCAAGCAGTGGAAGCGGGACTGGGTGGTGGTGACCGAGGTCGTGATGAGCGGGCCCAGCCTGGTGCTCGTGTCCGCGGGGCGCCAGGCCAGCGTCACCGTGCGGATGAGCGGCGACACCGCGGTCGTCCCCGGGGCCCCTGGCGTGGCGGGCGCGGCGGCGAGGGCGCGGTTCGCGGTGGAGGAGCCGAGCAACATGGCGGCGAGCTTCGACGGCCCGGAGCGTACGGCACTGCTGTGGCGCGGCTTCCACGTCTCGGATCCGCTCTTCCGGAGGCCCCGGTTCGTCGAGCGGGGGGGCGGGGACGGTCCCGGTGCGGGCCAGGAGGGCGGAGGCCTCGCCGACGGGGCAGGGCCCTCCCAGGAGCCGTACTGCGAGGAGGTCGGGCACCTGCTGGACCTGGCGGAAGCGGGAGGCTGACGCGGGTACCGCCTCCCGCTCCCTCGGTGACCGGGGCCGCGTGTCAGCGTCCGTCCTGGCCGAGCCGGAGGTGGTGCAGCAGGAGTAACGCGGCGGCCATGTTGGCGGCCGGGACCTCACCGGCGGCGACCAGGTCGGGGACCACCTTCAGGGGCACCCACTCACGGCGGTCCGACTCGAAGTCGTCCACTGGGTGTCCTACGTACTCGCCCTCGCCGGCCCAGTAGATGTGGTGCCGGGCGTCGGTGAGTCCGTTGGACGGCTCGACGCTCATCAGGTGGTGCAGGGGTCCCGGCCGCCAGCCGGTCTCCTCCTCCAGCTCCCGTGCCGCGGCCCCGGCGATGTCCTCGCCGTCCTCGACCACGCCCGCCGCGAGCTCCCAGCCCCAGCTGTCGGTGATGAAACGGTGCCGCCACAGCAGCAGGACCTCGTTGGCCTCGTTCACCACCGTGGCCACGGCGACCGGCCGCAGCCGTATGAGGAAGTGGTCGAGGTGCCTGCCGTCCGGCAGTTCGACATCAGCGAGATTGACGCTGAACCAGCGGTTTGAGTACACAGGCTGTTCGTTCTGTTTCGTCCACTGCATGGTTCTGCCACCTTCCGACGGGTCAGGGGCAATATCGCAGCAGCACCCCTCCCGGCAGCAGGCGCACGGGAGGCCGCCCGCGGCGCAGGGGAAGGCGCGGCGGAGGCGCACGGCGGGCGGCGGCGTCCTGAACTGCGCACGTGCGGACGGGTTGTCAGAGCGGTACCCGCAGCGCCCCGTCGATGAGTTCGGCCGCCTCGGCCGTGCCCGAGCAGCCGCTGCGCACGAGGTGCTCGCGCACCGCGCGCAGCCGGTCGCGCAGCCGCTGCGACTCCATTCCCCGGGCCTGTTCGGCCATCTGCACCGCGATGACCACCGCCTTGTCGGCATTTCCCTGACGCAGTTCGATGGTGCTCAGCATGGCCAGCCGGTGCACCCGGCCCCGGTCGTGCGCCGGGTTGTCCACGGCCGCCGCGGCGTGCTCCCCGGCCGCCGCCAGCTCGCCGAGGCTCAGCAGTGCCTCCGCCACCTGGACGTTGACCAGTCCGGGCTGGACGTAGCCGGTCTCGTCGGGTTCGTAACCACGCCGGATGCGTTCCGCGGACTGCTCGGCCCGCCGGATGCAGGACAGGGCGCTCGAGCCGTCGCCGAGGTGGGCGTAGGCCTTGGCCTGCATCGCGTACAGGTCGGAGGCGAGCGCCGGGGTGATGTCGGCGCCGGCGGCGCGCAGCGCGGCCTCCGCGAAGGCGACGGCCTGCCGGTACTCCCGCATGAACAGCGACTGGTTGACGAGCAGCGCGATCACATAGGCACCGAGCCCTCGGTCCCCGCTCGCCTTCGCCAGCCGGAGCGCCTGGTGGAAGTAGCGCTGGGCCAGACCGTGCGCGTCCGAGTCGTACGCGCAGATGCCGGCGATGGCGACCAGACCCCCGGTGGCCCGGTGCAGCTGACGGCCGGTGGCGTCGGTGTAGCTGCCGCGCAGCAGCGGTGCGGCCTCGGTGTTGAGGAAGCCGACGATCCGGGAGCGGGTCGCCATGCCGCCGGCCTTGCGGTACATCTGCTCGTAGTGGGTGCGGGCGGCACGCAGCATGTCGAGGTCGCCGGGGGTGACCCGGTGCCGGCCGCCACGGGAGACGTCCACGTCCTCGGGCGGGTTCTCCCACTCCCACACGGGCATCACGGCGGGCGTGCCGGTGACCGCGGGCGCGCCGATGATGTGCGGGCGGCGCTGCTGGTCGGAGCGCCACAGCGCGGTGGCCCGCTCGACGAACCCGGAGAGGGAGCCGGTGTGCGGGACGGCCGGTTCGCCGGGCACACCGAGTCCGATGTCGTCGAGGGTGACCTGGCGTCGCAGCCGGGCGGCGAGCACCTCGCAGATCAGGTCGGGCACCTGTCCCCGGGGACGCTGTCCCTTCAGCCACCGCGCCACGGCGGTGTGCTCGTATCTGAGGGCCAGACCACGGGCCCGTCCGGCCTGGTTGACGTGCGCGGCGAGGCCGGCGTGCGAGATCCCGGCCTCGTCCAGGATCGCGTCGAGCAGAGTATTGGGCTGCATGCGGGCCCCCCGGTGGCTCAGTGCGGACAGGTTAGTGGCTGACCGTTCACACGGGGTGTGAACGGAGTGCTCGGATCCGTAGTGTGCGCGCACTGTCGCGGAGAGTTTCCAACCGGTTGACTGAATTGCCTCGAAAGAGGCCGGCCGGGCCGCCGGCTCCCCCTCGTACAGTGCGGCGGCCCGTTTGCGCGCCGTCCGCCCGGCTGCCTGCCCGACACTCCGTGGCGGGGCGGACGGCCCCGCCGGCGGAACCGGAGGAAGCCGCGGCGGGGCCCGTCGGAGACCGGGTCACTCCGTGGAAGCGGAAGGCAGCCGGCCGGTTCCGGGACGGGCGGGCGGTCCCGCGGGAAACCGCAGGGGGTCGGCGGAGGTCCGGGCGCAGGGGCGCAGTTCCGGGACGGGGTGCCGGGCATGCCGCTCGTTCCTGAGGACCAGCAGCGCCACGTCGTCCTTGAGCGGGCCGACCGAGTGCCGCAGCAGCGCCGCGAGGACCTTTCCCAACACCGCCTGGGGCGTGGGAGGACGGGCTCGAGCGGCCTCGGTGAGGATCTCCGGCAGCGGGAAGAAGCGGCCCTCGGCGTCCCGGGCCTCCTCGGCCCCGTCCGTGTGCAGGACGAGGGCGTCGCCGGGCAGCAGGCGTCCGCAGGGAACGACGGACAGGTCGGACGGCAGCGGGAAAGGGCCGAGGGGCGGGAGCGGATCCGTGCGGGCGAGCGGTTCGGCCCGTGCCCCGGTCAGGAGATGCGGCCAGGGATGCCCGCAGTTCAGGGCCCGCATCTCACCGTCCGGGAGCATCTCGAGCAGCAGTACGGTGACGAACTCCTCGCCCGCCTCGGGGTCCGCGGTGCCGCCCGCCGGGTCGTGCCCGTCGTGGGCCCGCTCCCGCAGGTGCCGCGCCATCGCCCGCTCCAGCCGGCGCAGCACCCCGGCCAGCTCGGGCTCGTCGTGGGCCGCCTCGCGGAAGCTGCCGAGGACGGCGGCGACGGTGCGTACGGCGCCGAGGCCGTGTCCGCGGACGTCGCCGATGACGGCCCGCACACCGTGCTCGGTGGCGACCACCTCGTACAGATCGCCGCCGATCCGGGCTCCCCGGTCGGCGGACAGATGGACGGCGGCGACGGCCAGCCCGTCGACCCGCGGCGGCGGTGGCCTCAGCACCACGCTCTGCGCGGCCTCCGCGATCCTTCGGGCCCGCCGCAGTTCGCGCAGCAGTCCGCGCCGGACGTGCATCACGAGGCCGGTCCCGATCGCGCACAGGACGGCGCTGCTGACCAGCCGGGCTCCGAGGGCGTCGTCCCGGGCGAGCGGGCAGGTCAGCCGGTAGGCGACCGCGGCGGCGCCCCAGGCCGTGGGTACGGCGAGGGTGAGCGCCCGTGAGACGAGCCGGGGTGGCACCCTGCGGGAAGCCCCGGGCTTGAAGCGGATCATGCCGATGGCCCCCCATATAGGCCCGGACAGCGCAGACCGGCCTCGAGAGGCCGGTCCGATTCTGTCGACCGCATGACCCGATCCGGACGTATCGCCCGGAATAGTCACCCGAACGAGTGAGGTGACCCTGGATGGCGTCGCCCCCGCTCCTCGAACGCCGGAGGGGCTGACACACCAGCCCGTCCGGCATTCGAGGACGAGGCCCGTTCAGGGCCGAAAGGGGGAGGCTGAGGGGCGTCAGCTCCTCAGTACCGCGCCGGTGCGGTCGGTCGCCAGGGCGACCGCCGCTTCGCGGGCCGCCGACGCCTCGTCGACGGTCAGCGTGCGGTCGTCCGCGCGGAAGCGCAGCGCGTACGCCAGGGACTTGCGGCCCTCGCCCAGCTGCTCGGCGTTCTCGTACACGTCGAACAGGCGGATGGACTCCAGCAGCGCCCCCGCGCCCTCGCGCAGCGCGGCCTCGACGTCCGAGGCCGGCACGAACGCGTCGACGACCAGCGCGACGTCCTGGGTGGCGACCGGGAAGGTGGAGATGCCCGGCGCCTGCGGGGTGCCGTCGCCGACCCGCTCCAGGACGTCCAGGTCCAGCTCCATCGCGCAGCTGCGCGCGGGCAGACCCAGGGTCTTCAGGACGCGCGGGTGCAGCTCGCCCGCGTGGCCGACGACGCGCTCGGCGCCGTCGACGGTGACGGTCAGCTCGGCGCAGCGGCCCGGGTGCCACGGCCCGTACTGGCCCTTGCGGATGCCCAGTTCGGCACCGGCCTCGCGGGCGACGGTCCGGGCGGCCTCCACCGCGTCGGCCCAGTCGGCCGGACGGCCCTTGCCCCACCAGCCGGCCTGCTCACGGGCGCCGGCCAGCACCACGGCGACGTGCCGGGGCTGCTCGGGCAGCGCCGCGTTCAGCGCGGCGATGTCGTCCTCGCCGGGCCGGCGGTCGACGGGCAGGTTCGCGGCGACCGTCCGCTCGTCGTGCGGCCGGAAGACCAGGCCGGTCTCGAACAGCGCGAGGTCGTGCGAGCCCCGGCCGTCGTTGCGGCGCAGCGCGCCGAGCAGTCCCGGCAGCAGCGAGGTCCGCAGGGCGGGCTCCTCGTCGCTGAGCGGGTTGACGAGCTTGACGACACGGCGGGCCGGGTCGTCGGCCTCCAGACCGAGCTGGTCGAAGACCTGCTCACTGACGAACGGGTAGTTCGGCGCCTCGACGTAGCCGGCCCCGGCGAGCGCGCGGCCGACGCGGCGGTGCAGCCGCTGGCGGGCGGTCAGGCCCCGGCCGGCGGGCGGCCTGGGCAGGGTGGAGGGCAGGTTCTCGTAGCCCTCCAGCCGGATGACCTCCTCGGCCAGGTCGTTCGGGTCGGTGAGGTCGGGCCGCCAGGACGGCACGGTGACGATCAGCTCGTCCTGCCCGTACACGTCACAGCCGACCTCCTGGAGGCGGCGTACGACGGTCTCCCGGCCGTACGCCACACCCGCCACCTTGTCCGGGTGGTCGGCGGCGAGGGTGATGGTGTGCGGTGCGGTCGGCGCGATGACCTCGGTGACGCCGGCCTCGGCGGTGCCGCCCGCGAGCAGCACCAGCAGGTCCACGGTGCGCTGCGCGGCAGCGGCGGCGGCCTGCGGGTCCACTCCGCGCTCGAAGCGCCGGGAGGCCTCCGAGGACAGCTTGTGCCGGCGGGCGGTGCGCGCGACGGACACCTGGTCGAAGTGGGCGGCCTCGATCACCACGTCGCTCGTCGCGTTCTCGGCGTCGGCGTGGTCCGCGATCTCGGTGTCGGCGCCGCCCATGACGCCCGCGAGTCCGATGGGGCCGCGGTCGTCGGTGATGACGAGGTCCTCGGCGTGCAGCTTCCGCTCGACGCCGTCGAGGGTGACGATCTTCTCGCCCTCCTCGGCCCGGCGTACGCCGATGGTGCCCTGGACCAGGTTGCGGTCGTAGGCGTGCAGCGGCTGGCCGAGTTCCATCATCACGTAGTTGGTGACGTCGACGGCGAGCGAGATGGGGCGCATGCCGACCTTCTGCAGGCGTCGCTGCAGCCAGATCGGGGAGCGCGCCTCGGGGCTGAGGCCGGTCACCGTGCGGGCGGTGAAGCGGTCACAGCCGGCCGGGTCGGAGACCTTCACCGGGTAGCCGAAGGCGTTCGGTCCCGGCACGTCGAGCAGCGCCGGGTCACGCAGCGGCAGGCCGTAGGCGATGGCGGCCTCGCGGGCGACGCCCCGGATGGACAGGCAGTCGCCGCGGTTGGCGGTGACGGCGATGTCCAGGACCTCGTCGACCAGCTCCAGCAGCTCGATGGCGTCCTTGCCGACCTCGGTCTCGGGCGGCAGCACGATGATGCCGTGGCTGCCGTCGTCGCCCATGCCCAGCTCGTCGCTGGAGCAGATCATGCCGTGGGAGACCTTGCCGTAGGTCTTGCGGGCGCTGATCGAGAAGCCGCCGGGCAGGGTGGCGCCGGGGAGGACCACGACGACCTTGTCGCCGACGGAGAAGTTCCGGGCGCCGCAGACGATCTCCTGCGGCTCACCGGTGCCGTTGGCCTGACCCACGTCGACCGTGCAGAAGCGGATCGGCTTCTTGAAGCCCTCCAGCTCCTCGATGGTCAGCACCTGGCCGACGACGAGGGGCCCCTTGAGGTCGGCGCCGAGGTGCTCGACGGTCTCGACCTCCAGCCCGGCCGAAATGAGCTTGGCCTGTACGTCACGGCCGGTCTCCGTCGCCGGCAGGTCGACGTACTCCCGCAGCCAAGAAAGCGGGATCCGCATCAGATCTCCATCCCGAACGGCCGGGTGAACCGGACGTCACCCTCGACCATGTCTCGCATGTCCTCGACGTTGTGGCGGAACATCAGCATCCGCTCGATGCCGAACCCGAAGGCGAAGCCGCTGTACTTCTCCGGGTCGACGCCGCAGGCGGTGAGCACCCGCGGGTTGACCATGCCGCAGCCCCCGAGCTCGATCCAGCCCTCGGACGAGCAGGTGCGGCAGGGCCGGTCGGGGTTGCCCACGGACGCGCCCTTGCAGACGTAGCAGAGCATGTCCATCTCGGCGCTCGGCTCGGTGAAGGGGAAGAAGTTCGGCCGCAGCCGGGTCTTCATCTCCGCGCCGAACAGCGACTGGACCATGTGGTCCAGGGTGCCCTTGAGGTCCGCCATGGTCAGACCCTCGTCGATCGCGAGCAGCTCGACCTGGTGGAAGACCGGGGTGTGCGTGGCGTCCAGCTCGTCGGTGCGGTACACCCGGCCGGGGCAGATCACGTAGACCGGCAGCTCCCGGTCGAGCGCGGAGCGGATCTGCACGGGCGAGGTGTGGGTGCGCAGCACGACGCCGGACTCGGTGCCGCCCTGAGGGCCCTCCACGAAGAACGTGTCGGCCTCGCCCCGGGCCGGGTGGTCCGGGCCGATGTTGAGGGCGTCGAAGTTGAACCACTCGGCCTCGACCTCGGGGCCCTCGGCGACCTCGTAGCCCATGGCCACGAAGATGTCCTCGATGCGCTCGGAGAGCGTGGTGAGCGGGTGCCGGGCGCCGGCCGGTACGCGGTCGTGGGGCAGTGTGACGTCCACGGCCTCCTCGACCAGGACGCGCGTGTCGCGCTCGGCCTCCAGCTCGGCCTGGCGGGCGGCGAGGCCCTTGCTCACGGCGCCGCGGGCCTGGCCGACGCGCTTGCCCGCGTCCGCCTTGGCGTGCGGGGGCAGGGCGCCGATCTCGCGGTTGGCCAGGGCCAGCGGGGAGGTGCCGCCGGTGTGGGCGACCTTGGCCTCCTGGAGCGCGTCGAGGGAGTCCGCGGCGGCGAAGGCGGCGAGCGCCTCGTCCCGCATGCGCTCGATCTCTTCCGGTTTCAACGCCTCGACCTCGACAGGGTCGTACGACTTATTCGGTGCCGACATCTCTTCCCGTGCTTCCGATTGGCTGGCTGATGGTCCCCGTCATCGACTCGTGGACGACTCGTCCGTCGCGCGTCTTGGTGTCGTCGCGGCTTTCGTCCTCGGGACGCAAAGGTGCCAAAGGCCGAGTCTAACGGGGTGAGGGAACGCGAAGGCGCCCGTGGGGGCCGTCGGCGTCTCAGGTGAGATACGCCGGTGCCGCCACGGGCAACGTAAATCGGAACTGGGCGCCGCCGCCGGAGGCGCGTCCGACCGTGATGGCGCCGCCGTGGGCTTCGACGATGCCCTTGACGATGTACAGCCCGAGGCCCGTCCCACCGCGCTTGCTGCCCCGCCAGAAGCGGGTGAAGACGCGGTTCATGGACTCCTCCGGAATGCCGGGCCCCTCGTCGCTCACCGTGACCGACGTGCCGGCGTCCTCCCGTTCGCGCGGGGACGCCGAGGGCGTGATGTCAATCGTGACGGTTCCCTCGCCGTGGCGCACCGCATTTTCCAGCAGGTTGCTCAGCACCTGGTCGACCTTGTCGGGGTCGGCCCACAAATCGGGCAGCGGGTGCTCCACGCGCAGCAGGAAGCGGTCGGCCGGCTGTCCCGCGGCGACGTAGGCCTGGATGTGGCGTCCGACGGCGGCCCCGATGTCGACGGGCTGGCGGCGCACCTCCAGGCGTCCGGAGTCGATGCGCGATATGTCGAGCAGCTCGGCGATGAGCCGGGTGACGCGGTCGGCGTCGGCGTCGACGGTCTCCAGCATCAGCCGCTTCTGGTCGTCGGTGAACCGTTCCCACTTGGCGAGCAGGGTGGCGGTGAAGCCCTTGACGGAGGTGAGCGGCGAACGCAGTTCGTGGGCGACGGTGGCGATCAGCTCGGCGTGGCTGCGCTCGGTGCGGCGCCGGGCCTCGGTGTCACGCAGGGTGACGACGACCCGGCGGACGGGTCCGGTGGGCCGGGTGCGGACGTAGCGTGCGGAGACGAGGACCTCGCGGCCGCCGGGGAGCAGCAGATTGCGTTCGGGCTGGCGCACGCGGATGGCGAGACCGCCGTAGGGGTCGGTGAGCTGCCACCAGCGGCGGCCCTCCAGGTCCTCTAACGGCAGGGCGGTCTCCAGACTGCGTCCGAGGGCCTGTTCGGCGGGTACGGCCGTGATGCGCACGGCAGCCGCGTTGAAGCAGACGACACGTCCGTTCTCGTCGGCGACGACGAGCCCGTCGGGCAGTTGGTCGGGGTCGATGCCGAGTTCGGCGAGATCACCGGGCCGGGGCGCGGGCGGGCGCGCGGCCCGCTGTGCTCCCGGTGCGCTGCTCGTGCCGACGCTCATCCCCGTACCCCACCTCTCCGAACTTCCTCGGGGCGCCCCGTGCTCGGGACCGGCCGAGAGCTTGGGGAGGGTCCCCGGGCTGGTCAGCCTACTAGTTCATGGTGACGGAGCGGCACCCTCCGGCGGCGCGCTGTGCACGTGCCGACGCGTAGAGACATACGGCGGCGGCGGTGGCCAGGTTCAGACTCTCCGCTTTTCCGTGGAGGGGAACGCGGACGACGGCGTCGGTGAGGGCCCGGGTCTCCTCGGGAAGTCCCCAGGCCTCGTTCCCGAACACCCAGGCGGTGGGGCCGCCCATGGTGCCCTTGTCGAGCTCGTCGTCGAGGTCCCGGTCACCGGCGCCGTCCGCGGCGAGCAGCCGCACGCCCACGTCCCGCAGTCCCGTGACGGCCTGCTCGACGGGGACGCCGACGGCCACGGGCAGATGGAACAGGGAGCCGACGGAGGCGCGTACGGCCTTGGGGTTGTACAGGTCGACGGAGGCGTCGGTGAGGACGACGGCCTCGGCTCCGGCGGCATCGGCGCACCGCAGCACGGTGCCGGCGTTCCCCGGGTCGCGTACGTGTGCGAGGACGGCGACCAGCCGGGGCCGGGCGGCGAGGATCTCTCCGAAGGGCGTGTCCAGGAACCGGCAGACCCCAACGAGGCCCTGGGGCGTGACGGTGGTGGAGATGTCGGCGACGACCTGCTCGGAGGCGAGGTGGATCCGGGCGCCGGCGGCCCGTGCGGCCCCGATGATGTCGGCGTACCGCTCGGCGGCCTCGGGCGTGGTGAACAGTTCGACGAGCGTCGCGGTGTCCCCGCTCCGATGCCCGGCGGCCTCCCGCACGGCCTGCGGCCCCTCGGCGAGGAACAGCCGCTCCTTCCCCCGGAAGTTCCGCTTGCCGAGCCGCCGGGCGGCAGCGACACGGGAGGAACGGGGGGAGATCAGCTCGGGGCTGACGGAGGGCATCTTCTTCGTCACCTTCGGGAGTACTCGACACACGGCGGTGCAACTCCCCGGGGGCGTGGGGAACTGCGCGATCGGCCACCACGGGCCCGCAGCCGAACAGCCGCGGCCGACGACCACAACGACAGGACCCGCAAGCATGGAAGCCTGCGGGTCCTACACTCACGTCCGGCTCAGAGCGAGCGCAGCGTCACGCGGCCTTCGGCGCGTTGACGTCCGCCGGCAGCGCCTTCTGCGCCACCTCGACGAGCGCGGCGAACGCCGTCGCGTCGTTGACGGCCAGCTCCGCCAGGATCTTGCGGTCGACCTCGACGTTCGCGGCCTTCAGACCCTGGATGAAGCGGTTGTACGTGATGCCGTTGGCGCGGGCAGCGGCGTTGATGCGCTGGATCCACAGCTGGCGGAAGTCACCCTTGCGCTTCTTGCGGTCGTTGTAGTTGTAGACCAGCGAGTGGGTGACCTGCTCCTTGGCCTTGCGGTACAGGCGCGAACGCTGACCGCGGTAGCCGGAGGCCTGCTCGAGGATCGCCCGGCGCTTCTTGTGGGCGTTGACTGCCCGCTTGACGCGTGCCACTTGTTAACTCCTTGTAGCGGGGCCGTGGTTGTCCTCACACGGCCCGGAAACGATTGGGTCCCGGTGTCGGTGGATCAGGCGCTGGGCGCCCGACCTCACTTGCCGAGAAGCTTCTTGATCTTCGCGGCGTCGCCCGGGGCCATCTCGGCGTTGCCCGTGAGGCGACGCGTCACGCGGGACGACTTGTGCTCGAGCAGGTGGCGCTTGCCGGCGCGCTCGCGGAGCACCTTGCCGGAGCCGGTGATCTTGAAGCGCTTGCTGGCACCGCTGTGCGACTTGTTCTTCGGCATAGCGCCGTTCTCTCCTCGTCGGTGGCGCTCCGGTGCCCGGTCACGAAAACCGGGCACGGTGGAGCGTCGTACTTGTTTCGGATACTCCTGGGGCTGTCGCCCCGGGGGTCACGCCTCGGCGGGAGCCTCGGCCGGAGCCTCGGCGTCCGCGGCGCCGGCGTCCGCGGCGTTCTGCGACTTGCCGGGGTTGGCCTTCGCCTCCGCCTTGCGGGCTTCCTGCGCCTGACGGGCCTCGGCCATCGCCTCGGTCTTCTTCTTGTGCGGACCGAGAACCATGATCATGTTGCGGCCGTCCTGCTTCGGGTTCGACTCGACGAACCCGAGGTCCTGGACATCCTCCGCGAGACGCTGCAGCAGCCGGTAGCCGAGCTCCGGCCGGGACTGCTCGCGACCACGGAACATGATCGTGATCTTGACCTTGTCGCCCTGCTTGAGGAACCGGACGACGTGACCCTTCTTGGTGTCGTAGTCGTGCGGGTCGATCTTCGGCCGGAGCTTCATCTCCTTGATGACCGTGTGCGCCTGGTTCTTGCGCGCCTCACGGGCCTTCATGGCCGACTCGTACTTGAACTTCCCGTAGTCCATGAGCTTGCACACGGGCGGACGGGCGTTCGCCGCGACCTCGACGAGGTCGAGGTCGTACTCCTGCGCAAGCTCCAGGGCCTTGGCAAGCGGAACAATCCCGACCTGCTCGCCGCTGGGACCGACAAGTCGCACCTCGGGAACGCGAATCCGGTCGTTGATGCGGGGCTCGGCGCTGATGGATCCTCCTCGGTAGCACCACGCGACGGTCTGGCGGACAGCCGCGTAACGTCTGTGTTCGTTAGACCTAACCGCGCCGAGGCAAAGAAAATGCCCCGGACGATCACAGGCGGGGCTCCTCGAACTACCGGAGCACCGCCGCGACGGCCGCGGGGCGCGATTTCGGGCGGACGCCGCCTCGGGGACGACACCGCCTGACCGGTGACCCGCCGCCCTGAGGGCGGCCAGGTGGGAGTTCGAAGCCTCCACTTGTGGGCCGGGCTCGCGAGCCAAGAGGCATACGGGTCCGACCGGTCGTTACACAAGGTTAGCAGCTCCCGGTGAGGTGCACCAACCGGCCGTCTCCCGACTCCTGGCGTCGGGGGGCGGCCCGGCTGCGCCTATCGTGTGGGGCATGAGTGACACCTCCCCCTCGGAGACCCCCGAGACCCCCGGCAACCCCGACTTCGACGCCATGGCCCGCGACATCGCCGAGGTCCCGGCGGTCGAGGTGATCGTGACGGTCGCCGTCAATCTGATGAGCGCCGCCGCCGTGAAGCTCGGTCTGACCGAGGAGGGCGACACGTTCAAGGACCTGGACGAGGCACGCAAGCTGGTGCACGCGCTGGCCGGTCTGCTGGACGCCTCGGCGACCGAGATCAGTTCCTTCCACGCGGCGCCGCTGCGCGACGGCCTGAAGTCGCTCCAGCTGGCCTTCCGCGAGGCGTCCCTCGTCCCGGACGAGCCGGGCAAGGGACCGGGCGAGAAGTACACGGGCGCGATCTACGGCTAGGACGCGCACCCAGGATTTCAGGGACGTACGTACAGGGGCTCGCCGGGTGGCGTTGCCTCGGCCGGCAGGACTGCCAGGTCGAGGCCGCGCACCAGGCGGGCCCTCAGTGTTTCGTCGGCGGCGAGCCGGCGGGCCACGGCCCCGGCGGCCTCGCCGACGGGTGCGGCGGGGTCGAGCACGAGGGCGAGGGTGCCGTCGGCCTGTCCGGGCCCGAGGTGGGCGCGCAGCACGGCGGGCTCGGCGGCCACGGCGGCCCGTACGGCCTCGACGACGGCCGGGTCGGCGAGCGGGTCGGTGCTGGTACGGCCCTCGGCGAGGGCGAGAAGCGTGGGCCCGGTCAGTTCGAACGGCACGGGGCCGGACATGTCCAGGACCACCGTGTCCGCCTTCTCGTGCGCGGCGGCCTGCAGCGCCTGGTGCAGCGGTACGGCGACGGGGCGGGCGGACGGATCCCAGCGGGCGAGCGACTCGACGGACGTGAAGGCGGGCAGAGCGGTGCGGCCACCGGCCTTCAGGGTCGGTACGGCCATGTCGCTGGTCTTCTCGCGGCGCAGCCCGTTCTCGTCCTCCTCGACCTCGCCGAGCAGGGCCACGACGGGGACGAGCAGGCGGGCGTCCTTCAGGGCCTCCAGGACGGGACGGACGGCGTTGCCGTCCTCCGCCCAGGCGGCGAGCGCGGCGCTCAGCCGGGGATCGGCGGTGCCGTCGTCGTCGCGGAACGGGGAGTCGGGGATGTTCTTGTTCGCCACGGTCACCGACCCTATCCGTCGTCCGTGACAGGCTCGGCTTCGGCTTCGGGTTCTTCGACGGGACGGAAGGAGACACCGGTGGGGTGCGGGGCGAGGGTGTCCGTGGCGGCGGTGGACCTCGGTTCCGGGGAGACGGTCTCCCGCGGGGGCGGGGTGTTCGTCACGGCGAGCGTCGTCAAGGTCGACATCCTGGCGGCCGTGTTGCTCGGCGCGCAGGACTCGGGGCGGGAGCTCACCGGGGTGGAGCGGGCGTACGCGCGGGCGATGATCGTACGCAGCGACAACGCAGCCGCGTCGGCCCTGTGGGACGGCATCGGACGGGCGGCCGGGCTCGACGCCGCGAACGCCCGCTTCGGCCTGACGCGGACCGTGGGCGGCGACGGCACGCTGTGGGGGCTGACCCGCACCACGGCCGAGGACCGGCTGGTGCTGCTGCGGCAGCTCTTCGGCGAGGAGTCCGAGCTGGGCGGGGACGCGCGCGCTTGCGCACGGGGGCTGATGGAGCAGGTCGTCCCGGAGCAGGCGTGGGGTGTGCCCGCCGTCGCGGACGCGGGCACGGCGCGGGCGGTCAAGAACGGCTGGCTGCCGCGCGACGCGACGGGGCTGTGGGTCGTGAACAGCATGGGGTGCGTCACGGTCGGCGGGCGCGCGTACCTGGTCTCGGCGCTGTCCGACGGCAACGCGTCGAGGGAGCGTGGCGTGGCCCTGGTGGAGGCCGCGGTGACCGCGGCGCTCTCATGAGCGCACGCGACCCCCGAGGCCGCGGGCAGTCGTGCCGCAGGGCGGCACGGGTGGGCGCGACGGCACCCGCAAGCACCGGGCTGCGCACCCCACCCCCGGCCCGCCCGCACGCACAGGGCTAGAAGCCCTCGCGGTCCGGGCGGCGGGTGCGCCAAAGAACCACCGTGGCGACGAGCAGGACGCCGCCGACGCTGCCCGCGAGCGGGGCCGCCCAATCGGCGGTGCCGTCGTCGGAGCCGTCGGTGTCCGGGCCGGGACCGAAGTACTTCTCCCCGTAGGCCGCGGACTTCAGGCCGTCCGGCTTCAGCCGGGCCGCCTCCTTGATCGCGGCGGCCGGGTCGACGAACCCGAAGCCGCGCGAGTCGTCGCGGCCGTCGGCGGGGGCGTTGCGGGCGGTGTCCTCGAGGAGTCGCTTGATCTGGGCGGGGGTCAGGCCGGGGTGGGCCGACTTGACCAGGGCGACGGCGCCGGAGACGAACGCGGCGGCGGCGCTGGTGCCCCAGCCCTCGTAGTACTTGTGGTCGGGGTCGGCGATGATCACGTCGACCCCGGGTGCGCTCACCGTGGCGTACCAGCGGCGGGTGGAGAACGGGGCGCGGGTGCCGTAGCGGTCCACGGCGGTGGCGGTGATGACGCCGGGGTAGGCGGCCGGGTAGGAGATCCGGTCGCCCTTCTCGCCGCCGTTCCCGGCGGAGGCGACGACGGCCACGCCCTTGCGCAGGGCGTACTGGATGGCCTCGTCCTCGCCGGGTTCGGGGTGCGCGGAGGCGGAGTCGTCGCCGAGGGAGAGGTTGATGACGTCGGCGCCGTTGTCGGCGGCCCAGCGGATGCCCTCGGCGAGGGCGTTGCCGCGGGTGCTGCGGGCCTTGGCGCGGGAGGAGTCGCCGTCCTCCAGGATCACGCGCACGGGCAGGATCTTCGCCTCGGGCGCGATGCCCATGACACCGTCGGCGTTGCCGGGGCCGTGTCCGTGACCGGCGATGATGCCGGCCATGGCGGTGCCGTGGCGGGCCCAGGCGCGGTCGCCCTCCTTCGCCCCGAAGCCGACCAGGTCCTTGCCCTCGAGGACGTTGCCGTCGAGGTCGGGGTGGTCGGCCTCGACGCCGGTGTCGAGGACGGCGACGGTGACGCCCTCGCCCTTCGTCGTCTGCCAGGCCTGCTCGGTGTGCATGGCCTCCAGCGACCACTGCCGCACGCGGATGCCGTCGGCGTGCGCGGGGGCGGCGGGCAGGACCACGAGTGCGGCGGCGAGGAGGGTGCCGAGGGCCGCGGCGGGACGCCGGCCGGTGACGGGCCTCATGACGGCTGCTCCGTGGCGGTGCCGGCCCGCTTGCGCAGGCCGCGTTCGACGCGGTCGGCGAGGCCCTGTGCCTCGTGGCCGAGGCCCGCCTGGGCGGGTGCGCCGGTGGCTCCGGACTCCATGGCGTCCTCGGCGGGTTGCGGGGTGTCGACGGTGCGTCCGTCGGCCCAGCCGGAGACGGCGTAGACGACGACGGGGGCGTCCGTGAGGACGGAGATCGTCCAGGAGGCACGCTGTCCGGCGCCGAAGCCGGCGGCTGCGGTGCCCTTCGCCGCGTACGGCAGGGGCAGCAGGTCGGTACGGCGGTCCAGCCGTTCCTTCTCGAAGCGGCGGGCGAGGGAGGTCATGCCGGCGGCGTCGGCCTCGGTGAACAGCAGGCCGACGGTGGTGACATGGCTCTGGGTGGCGTCGGTGTAGGTGGCGCGCAGCAGGCGTTCGCAGCCGACGGGGTCGAGGACCTTGCGCAGCAGGGGGTCGAAGGCGCCCCGGCAGCCGCTGTCGGGGGCGACGGCGATACGGGTCCACGACCGGTCGGCGTCGCCGGGTCCGGCGCCCTTGCCCTGCACGGTGGGCGGGAACAGCTGGTCGACGGGGACGTTGTGCCACAGGTCCCCTGCGGCGGCGAACCCCTGCCGGGCGCCGGCCCCTTCGGAGTCGCCGGCGACCCAGGCACCCGTGACGGCACCGCTGATGAGCCCCGTCCCGAGGACGAGACAGGCCGCGGCGGCCATGATCTGCGAGCGGCTCCGCCGTCCGAAGGGCCGCCGTCGAGCGTCCTCGTCGAACCGCTCCGGCTCCCCGAACGACACGAAGGCCGGCTGCCCGCCGCCGGGGGCGCCGCCCGGTGACATGGGGGCGCTCCAGGACAGCGAGGGGTCGGGAGCGCCGCCCCGGCCCGCCGAGGTGTCACCGGGCGCGGGCCGCCGGGCGGGGTCGGCCGAGCCTCCCGGGGTGCCGCCCGGGCGCCCGCCGGGTGCCGGCCGGGGCGGGCCCGCGGGGTCGGCGGGGACGGGGCGCAGCCGGGTGGTGGTCTCGGACGCGGTTTCGGAAGGGGCGCCCGGAGGGGCCGCGGCGGGCCGGTGGGCGGGCTGCGGCGGTACGGAGGGCGGGGCGTCCGGGGTGTGCAGGCCCCGGCCGACGGTCGGCGGTGCGTCGGGGAAGCGGGCGGAGGCTCGCGGCGGCGGGGGCGCCACGGGGGCCGTCCCGCCCTGTGCACGGCTCCCGGGCGTCGAGGCACGCGGTCGCGGCGGGGCCGCGTCCTCCTGTCCCGCCGACACGGCAGTCGCTCCGGCGCGCCGCTCTCCCCCCTCACCGGAAGGGCTCGCGGACCGGGGCCCGCCCGCCGTCGGACCCCGCCTGCCGGTCCCGTTCGTGGCGTCGCCCCGGACGGCCGACCCGCCGTCGGCGCGGCCGCCGGCACGGGCCGGACCCGAAGGTGCGTCAGGGCCGTCCGCCTCCACGGTCCGGCCACGCACGGACTCACGAACGTCGAAGGAGCCACCCGGAGAGCCTCGGCCGGCCTCGCCCCGGGCGGCCCGCCCGCCGTCGGCACGGTTGTCGGCACCGGCCGGTCGGGCGCCGGACCGGTCGGCGGGCCGGCGCGGCGCGGACGTGCCGTGGAGTCCGTCTCGACCGTCCGTGCCCACGGGCCGGCCGTTCGCGGGCTCACCGGGTTCGAAGGCGTTGAAGCCGGACTCGGGAGAGCGCAGGCCGTGGGAGCCGGTCGTGCCGTGGCGGCCGTCCGTGGTCCCGGCGGGTGAGGGCGCGGGCTCGCGGTTCTCGGGCGTGTCCGGTCTCCGGTCGTGGGGAACGCCGGGTGCGCCGTGAGGTGCGCGGGTGTCGAAGGCGCCCGGGCCGCCCGAGGTCCGGCCCTGGGGGGCGGGGTCCGCGGGGGCGGGGCCGGACGGGGCCGGCGGGTGGGCGGGGCGCGGAGGGACGGTGGGGCGCGGGGGGAGGGAGGCGCGACGCGCTTCCGTGCTCATGCACCCCCCGTTTCCTCGTGCCCGGGCCCGTTGCTCGTGCGCGGGCCGGTGTGCTGCCGCCAAGGGCCCGGCACGGACTCGTCCCGGGCACAGATACCCGCACGGACGGCGCGTCATCCCGCCCGGGCGTCCGGGCCGGCCCCGTTCCGCCGTGCGTGCGCGTCACTCTACGGCGTGGTCCGCCTCGAACGGGAACCAGTCCGCAGGCCCGCGGCATCTGCCCGGAACGTCCCCCTACCCTGCGGTAATCCTGTCTGGCAGGCTGCGGTCATGACTGCGCGCGCCGCCGACCGGGCCCGTTACGACCGGGCCACCGCCCAGCTCGACGCCCCTCTCGCGATCGTGGATCTGGAAGCCTTCGACGCCAATGCCGACGACCTGGTCCGCAGGGCCGGGGGCAAGCCGGTCCGGGTGGCCAGCAAGTCCGTGCGCTGCCGTGCGCTGCTCGAACGGGTCCTGGCGCGGGACGGTTTCGCGGGCATCATGTCGTTCACGCTCGCCGAGTCCCTGTGGCTGGCCCGCTCCGGTTTCGACGACGTCCTGCTGGCCTATCCGTCCGCGGACCGCGCGGGGTACGCCGAACTCGCCGCCGATCCCAAGCTCGCCGCCGCCGTCACGGTCATGGTCGACGATCCGGCGCAGCTGGACCTGATCGACGCGTCCCGCGGGGGCGGCGACGAAGTGGTGCGGGTGTGCCTGGAGTTGGACACCTCGCTGAAGCTGTTCGGCGGGCGGGTGCGGGTCGGTGCGCGCCGTTCTCCGCTGCACTCCGCCGCCCAGGTCGCGGAGGTCGCGCGCGCGGTGGCCCGGCGGCCCGGTTTCAGGGTCGTCGGGATCATGGCGTACGAGGGTCATGTGGCCGGTGTCGGCGACGCGGTGGCCGGGCATCCGCTGCGGTCCCGTGCGGTCCGTCTGATGCAGGCCGCCGCGCGCCGTGAACTGGCCGAGCGGCGGGCGGCGGTGGTGCGGGCGGTGCGGGAGATCGTGCCGGATCTGGAGTTCGTCAACGGCGGGGGAACGGGCAGTGTGCAGCACACCGCCGCGGAGGACGCGGTGACCGAGATCGCGGCCGGTTCGGGGCTGTACGTGCCGCGGCTGTTCGACAACTACACGTCGTTCCGGGGGCGTCCGGCGGCCCTGTTCGCCCTGCCCGTCGTGCGGCGGCCGGGGGTCGGCGCGGTGACGGTGCTCGGCGGGGGCTATCCGGCCTCGGGGGCGCCCGGCGCGGACCGGCTGCCGGTGCCGTATCTGCCCGAGGGGCTGCGGTACGACCCCCAGGAGGCGGCCGGCGAGGTGCAGACCCCGCTGCTGGGCCCGCCCGCCGACGATCTGCTGATCGGCGACAAGGTGTGGTTCCGGCACGCCAAGGCGGGCGAGCTGTGCGAGCGGTTCGACGCGCTGCGTCTGGTGGAGGGCGACGTGGTGAAGGCGACGGTGCCGACGTACCGCGGCGAGGGTCGCACCTTCCTGTAGCGGCTCAGGGCGTGGGGCCGATGCTGCTGCCGACGCCGCCGCCGGAGTCCGCGTCGGTGACCGACCGGATGCCCTCGGTGATGCGGTCCATGTCGGTCAGGGGCGGGGCGTCCTGGCCGGCGTCGATGACGTAGCGCACGACGACCGGTGACTCGGTGCCCACGCTGGACGGGAACACCATCGACTGCACATGCCCGCCGGGGCCCTCGCCGGTGGTGACGCGCCAGCGCACGAAGTACCCGGCGCGGCCCGCCACGGCGACCGGGCCGGACTTCACGACGTCGTGGGACTTCACGCCGCCGTACGGCTGCTGGCCGAGGGCGTCCTCGCCGAAGCCCTCCTCGGCCGCGTCGGAGATGTCCTTCTTGGCGAGCGCCTCGGGGGAGGTCTCGTCGGTCTCGGTCACGGTGCGGGAGATGACGAGGCCGTGGCGGCAGACGGAGCCCTCGCCGGGGCAGTCGTAGGTGCCGTCGGTGGTCATGACGACGTCGTCCTGGGAGACGTGCTTCGGCCGGACCCAGCCGTCGAGGAGCGGGAAGGTGATGCCGTTGAGCTGGTCCTCGACGACGTCCGGGTCGGCGGTTGCGGGCTCCGACGTGGGGGGTGACGGGGGCGGCGGTTCGGTCGTGGAGGCGGTGGCCGTCGGGCCGGTCCGCGGCCGCGGTTCGCCGTCGTCCCCGCGGAGGAACACCGCGCCGGTGACGATCGCCCCGACGAGCACGGCGGCGGCGGTGGTCAGGGCGACCGTCCTCGCGCGGCCGGTGCCCGCCGTGCCGCCGGTTGCGCCCGTGGACGGGGCCGGCGGCACGGTGGGCGTCTCCGGCGGGCGCCGGTGCTCGGTCCAGGCCGTGCCGTCCCACCAGCGTTCCAGGTGCGGGGCGTGCGGGTCGCGGTACCAGCCGGGCGGGGGCGTCATGCTCATCCGGGCACTGTAACGACGCGCCCTACAGGGGCGTGACGTACGCCCCCGAGATCCCGCCGTCCACGAGGAAGTCGGTGGCGTTGACGAAGGAGGAGTCGTCGCTGGCCAGGAACGCGACGGCGGCGGCGATCTCCTCGGCCTCGGCGAACCGGCCGACCGGGATGTGCACCAGCCGGCGGGCCGCGCGCTCGGGGTCCTTGGCGAACAGTTCCTGGAGCAGCGGGGTGTTGACCGGTCCGGGGCAGAGGGCGTTGACGCGGATGCCGTCGCGGGCGAACTGGACGCCGAGTTCGCGGGACATGGCGAGGACGCCGCCCTTGGAGGCGGTGTAGGAGATCTGGCTGGTGGCCGCCCCCATCCGGGCGACGAAGGAGGCGGTGTTGATGATGGAGCCCCTGCCCTGGCGCCGCATGTAGGGGATGGCGGCCTTGCAGCACAGGTAGACGGAGGTGAGGTTGACCTCCTGGACCCGCTTCCAGGCCTCCAGCCCCGTCTCCAGGATTGAGTCGTCGTCGGGCGGGGAGATCCCGGCGTTGTTGAAGGCGATGTCGACGCTGCCGTAGGTGTCGTCCGCGGCCTTGAACAGCGCTTCGACCCGTTCGGGGTCGGTGACGTCGACGTTCACGAAGGTGCCGCCGGTCTCCTCGGCGGCCGCCTTGCCGCGGGCCTCGTCCACGTCCCCGCAGACGACGTGGGCGCCCTCGGAGGCGAGCCGGCGGGCGGTGGCGAGCCCGATGCCGCTGCCCGCTCCGGTGACGACGGCGGTGCGGCCGACCAGGCGGCGGCAGATGGTCTCTTCACTCATGTGCTCTCAGGCCTCCGTGCTGATGAAGACGTTCTTGGTTTCGGTGAAGGCGGCGAGCGCGTCGGGGCCGAGCTCGCGGCCGACGCCGGACTGCTTGAACCCGCCGAAGGGGGTCCAGTAGCGGACGCTGGAGTGGGAGTTGACGGACAGGTTGCCCGCGCGCACCGCCTGCGAGACGCGCAGGGCGCGGCCGACGTCCCGGGTCCAGATCGACCCCGAGAGCCCGTAGTCGGTGGCGTTGGCCAGGCGTACGGCGTCGGCCTCGTCGTCGAAGGGGAGGACGACGGCGACGGGGCCGAAGACCTCCTCGACGGCGACGGGTGCCTGTGGGTCGACGCCGGTGAGGACGGTGGGCGGGAACCAGTGGCCGGGGCCCTCGGGGGCCTTGCCGCGGATGCCGTCGAGGCCGTCGGTGACGTAGGAGCGGACGCGGGCGAGCTGGGCGGCGGAGATCAGCGGGCCCATGTCCACGGTCTCGTCGGCCGGGTCGCCCACCCGGACCGCCTCGATCGCGGGGGCGAGCAGTTCCAGGAACCGGTCGTGCACGGAGCGCTCGACGAGGATGCGGGTGCGGGCGCAGCAGTCCTGTCCCGCGTTGTCGAGGAAGGACATGGGGGCGGCGGCCGCGGCGGCCTCCAGGTCGGCGTCGGCGAAGACGATGTTGGGGCTCTTGCCGCCGAGTTCGAGGGTGACGCGCTTGAGGCGGTCCGCGCCCCTGGCCCACACCTGTTTGCCGACGGCGGTCGACCCGGTGAACACGATCTTGGCGACGCCGGGGTGTTCGACGAGGGCGTTGCCGGCGACCGGGCCGTGTCCGGGGAGGACCTGGAACAGGCCCTCGGGCAGTCCGGCGGTGAGGGCGAGCTCGGCCAGGCGCAGGGCGGTGAGGGGGGTGGTCTCGGCGGGTTTGAGGAGCACCGCGTTGCCTGCGGCGAGGGCGGGTGCGGTGCCCCAGGCCGCGATGGGCATCGGGAAGTTCCAGGGGGCGATGACGCCGACCACGCCGAGCGGTTCGGGGAAGGTGACGTTCACGCCGCCGGCGACGGGGATCTGGCGGCCGGTGAGGCGCTCCACTCCCCCGGCCGCGTAGTCGAGCAGGTCGCGGACGTTGCCCGCCTCCCAGCGGGCGTTGCCGAGGGTGTGGCCGGCCTCGCGGACCTCCAGCCGGGCCAGTTCCTCGAGGTGCTCGTCGACGGTGACGGCGAACCGGCGCAGCAGCCGGGCCCGGTCGCCGGGCGCGAGGGCGGCCCAGGCGGTCTGCGCGCGTGCGGCGCGCACGACGGCGGCGTCGACGTCCGCCGGGGTCGCGGCGGGGACGGTGGCGATGACCTCCTCGGTCGCGGGGTTGTGTACCTGGAGCTCAGGGGGCTGGTCGGGCAAGGAGGGCCTCACATGCGTTCGAAGGAGCGGCGCAGCTCCCAGTCGGTGACCGCGGCGTCGAAGGCGTCGATCTCGACGCGCGCCATGTTGCGGTAGTGCGCGACGACGTCGTCGCCGAAGGCCGCCTTGGCGATCGCGCTGTTCTCCCACAGCTCGGCCGCCTCGCGCAGGGTGGTGGGGACGTGCTCGTAGTCGCCGGTGTAGGCGTTGCCGGGGCAGGGCTCGGGCAGTTCCAGCTTCTGCTCGACGCCGTACAGCCCGGCGGCGACCATGCCGGCCACGGCGAGGTGGGGGTTGACGTCGCCGCCGGGCAGCCGGTTCTCGAAGCGCAGGGAGCGGCCGTGGCCGACCACGCGCAGGGCGCAGGTGCGGTTGTCGCGTCCCCAGGCGACGGCGGTCGGGGCGAAGGAGCCCGGCTGGAACCGCTTGTAGGAGTTGATGTGCGGGGCGTAGAGCAGGGAGAACTCACGGAGCGCGGCGAGCTGCCCGGCGAGGAAGTGGCGCATGACCTCCGACATGGCGTCCGGCTCGTCGGCGGAGTCCGGCATGACGGTGTCGCCGGCCGCGTCCGTCAGGGAGAGGTGGATGTGGCAGGAGTTGCCCTCGCGCTCGTTGTACTTGGCCATGAAGGTGATCGAGACGCCCTCCTGGGCGGCGATCTCCTTGGCGCCGGTCTTGTAGACGGCGTGCTGGTCGCAGGTGACCAGGGCCTCGTCGTAACGGAAGGCGATCTCGTGCTGGCCGGGGTTGCACTCGCCCTTGGCGGACTCGACGGTGAGTCCGGCCGCGGCCATCTCGTTGCGGATGCGGCGCAGCAGGGGCTCGATGCGTCCGGTGCCGAGCACGGAGTAGTCGACGTTGTACTGGTTGGCCGGGGTCAGGTTCCGGTAGCCGGCGTCCCAGGCCTGTTCGTAGGTGTCGCGGAAGACGATGAACTCCAGCTCGGTGCCGGCCTGGGCGGTGTGGCCGAGCGCGGCGAGCCGGTCCAGCTGGCGGCGCAGTATCTGCCGCGGGGCGGCGACGACCGGGGTGCCGTCGGCCCAGGCGAGGTCGGCGACGACCAGGGCGGTGCCCTCGTTCCAGGGGACGCGGCGCAGGGTGTCGAGGTCGGGGTACATGGCGAAGTCGCCGTAGCCGGTGTCCCAGGAGGACATCTCGTAGCCGTCGACGGTGTTCATGTCGGCGTCGACGGCGAGCAGGTAGTTGCAGCCCTCGGTGCCGTGGTGGAGCACCTCGTCGAGGAAGAAGCGCGCGGCGAACCGCTTGCCCTGGAGTCGCCCTTGCATGTCGGGAAAGGCCAGGACGACAGTGTCGATCTCACCGCCGGCGACGAGGGCGTGCAGCTCCTCGACGGTCAGCGGGGGTGTGCGGTCTGCCACGGGAGGGCCTCCTCGGGCTTCTTCGGTCAGCCGGGAGCCATAAGGTATTGCGGAGAACCTTTGCTTGGGAAGGGGGCACGGCGATATGCCGGAAGATGCGGTCGGCGCGGTGGGTGACCGCCTGGCGCCGGTGCTGCGGCAGGTCCGCGCGGGCAACGGCTTCGAGGAGGCGCTGGAGCAGATTTTGCAGGTCGTGCGGCTGGGGCTGGTGGCGGGTGGGGAGCGGCTGCCGGCCGAGCGGGAGCTGGCGGAGCGGCTGGGGATCAGCCGGGTGACGCTGCGCGAGGTGCTGAAGGTGCTCCAGGACCAGGGTCTGGTGGAGTCGCGGCGCGGCCGGTACGGCGGCACGTTCGTGCTGCCGCGCCCGACGGACACGGGCGAGGAGGAGCTGCGGCGGCGGATCGCCGAGGTGGACATCGAGGACGTGCTGCGCTTCCGGGAGGTGCTGGAGGTGGGCGCGGCGGGGCTGTGCGCGGCGCACGGGCTGACGGACGAGCAGGCGGCGCGGCTGCGCGAGGCGCTGTCCGGCACGCAGGACGCCCCGCTGGGCGACTACCGGAGGCTGGACACGCTGTTCCATCTGACGCTGGCGGAGCTGTGCGGCTCGCCGACCCTGACCGCGCAGTACGCGGCGGTGCGGGCGGCGGTGAACGACCTGCTGGACTGCATTCCGCTGCTGGTGCGCAACCTTGAGCATTCCCAGCAGCAGCACGCGGCGCTGGTCGAGGCGGTGCTCGAGGGGGACGCGGACGGGGCGCGGGAGATGATGCGCGAGCACTGTGCGGGAACGGCGGCGCTGCTGCGGGGCTTCCTGGCGTGAGCGCGGGGAGCGTGACCCGAACGGGCGAGGTTGAGGGCGCGGCACCGGGGAGAGGCTTTACCGCGGTTTAACGCACGGGTCTTGCGCTCACGCCGTTCACCCCACGAAGGTATGGGCCCACAAAGGTCTGGATCCGTTCCATTGCCCCCCTTCTTGCCACCGCCCCCTGGGGAGTCGCCCCGTGAGCCTTCCATCCGCATCCCAAGAACCCGCCGGTGAGCCGGACGACTACCTGGAGCGCAGAAAGCTGCGCCGCGGCAGCGCCGGCTGGCTGCTGCTGACCGGCCTCGGTGTCGCCTACGTCGTGTCCGGCGACTACTCGGGCTGGAACTTCGGCCTGGCCGAGGGCGGCTTCGGCGGCCTGGCGATCGCCATGGTGCTGATGGGCGCCATGTACACCTGCATGGTCTTCGCCCTGGCCGAGCTGTCCTCGATCCTGCCCACCGCCGGCGGCGGCTACGGCTTCGCCCGCCGTGCCCTCGGCCCGTGGGGCGGCTTCCTCACCGGCACCGCGATCCTGATCGAGTACGTCCTGGCCCCGGCCGCCATCTCCATCTTCATCGGCGACTACGTCGAGTCGCTGGGTCTGTTCGGCCTGGAGTCGGGCTGGCCGGTGTATCTGGCCTGCTTCGTCATCTTCATCGGCATCCACCTGTGGGGCGTGGGTGAGGCACTGCGGTTCAGCTTCGTCGTCACGGGCATCGCGGTGGCGGCGCTGGTGGTCTTCGCGCTGGGCGCCCTGCCCGAGTTCGACGCGTCCTCGCTGGACGACATCCCGGTGGACGCCTCCGCCTTCGGCGCGAACTCCTGGCTGCCGATGGGGCTGCTGGGCATCTGGGCGGCGTTCCCGTTCGGCATGTGGTTCTTCCTGGGCGTGGAGGGCGTACCGCTGGCCGCCGAGGAGACCAGGGAACCGGCCCGTACGCTGCCCAGGGCGATCCGCTGGTCCATGGGCATCCTGGTGGTGCTGGCGGTCATGACCTTCTTCGCGGCCGCCGGGGCGCGGGGCTCCTCCGCGGTCCAGGACGCGGGCAACCCGCTGGTGGAGGCGCTCCAGCCGGGCGGAGAGGCGACGACGCTCAGCCGGATCGTGAACTACGCGGGCCTGGCCGGGCTGGTGGCGTCGTTCTTCTCGCTGATCTACGCCGGTTCGCGCCAGCTCTTCGCACTGTCCCGCGCGGGCTATCTGCCGAAGTTCCTGTCCCTCACCAGCAGCCGCAGGGCGCCGTACCTCGGTCTGCTGGTGCCCGGTGCGATCGGTTTCGCGCTGGCCGCCGGGACCGGCAACGGCGCGCGCATGCTGAACATCGCCGTCTTCGGCGCGACGATCTCGTACGCGCTGATGTCCCTCTCCCACATCGTGCTGCGCCGCCGGGAGCCGGAGCTGCCGCGCCCCTACCGGACGCCCGGCGGCGTGCTGACCTCGTCGGTCGCCCTGGTCCTGGCGTGCGCGGCGCTGGTGGCGACGTTCCTGGTCGATGTGACGGCGGCGTTCATCGCGCTGGCCGTGTACATCGTGGCCGTTGCCTACTTCGGCCTGTACAGCCGCAAGCATCTGGTGGCCAAGGCGCCGGAGGAGGAATTCGCGGCACTGGCGGCGGCCGAGGCAGAGTTGGCTCGGGACTGACGGCAGAGGGAGGTGCCCGGAGTGACGGCCAGGCCACTGATCGGCATCAGCACGTACGCGGAGTCCGGTGTGCGCTGGGGTGTGTGGCAACTGGACGCCGCGCTGCTGCCGGCCGGCTATCCCCGGCTGGTGCAGCGGGCGGGCGGACTGGCCGCGATGCTCCCGCCGGACGCGCCGGAGCGGGCGGCGGCCACCGTGGCCCGCCTCGACGGCCTGGTCGTCGCGGGCGGTCCGGACGTGGAGCCCGTCCGCTACGGCGCCGAGCCCGACCCGCGCACCGGGCCGCCCGCCCGGGCACGGGACGCCTGGGAGCTGGCGCTGATCGAGGCGGCCCTGGACCGCGGGGTCCCGCTGCTCGGCATCTGCCGGGGCATGCAGCTGCTGAACGTCGCCCTGGGCGGCACGCTCGTCCAGCACCTCGACGGGCACGCGGAGGTGCCGGGCGTCTTCGGCCGCCACCCGGTCAAGCCGGTCCCGGGAACGCGCTACGCGGCCGCCGTCCCCGAGGAGACCTCCGTGCCGACCTACCACCACCAGTCGGTCGACCGCCTGGGCACCGGCCTGATCCCGTCCGCCCACGCGGAGGACGGCACGGTGGAAGCCATCGAACTCCCCAGCCGCCACTGGGCCCTGGGAGTCCAATGGCACCCGGAAATGGCAGAGGATCTCCGCGTCATGCAGGCCTTGGTGGCCGCCGGCCTGGCAGCTGACCGCTGACCGCTGGCCGCCTCCGCGGGCAGTCCTGCCGCTGAGACGGCACGGTCCGGCGCAGAGGCACCCCGCAAGCACCGCCTCCGCGGGCAGTCCTGCCGCTGAGACGGCACGGTCCGGCGCAGAGGCACCCCGCAAGCACCGCCTCCGCGGGCAGTCGTGCCGCTGGGGCGGCACGGGTGGGCGCGACGGCACCCCGTAGGCGCCGGGCGGCGCGACACCCCCCGGCCGGCACCAGCGCCGGGCACCGGCGAACTCCGCTCACCCCCGCGTCAACGACAACAAATCCCGCGCCGGCCCGGCAGGGCGGTGCCCCGCCGTCCACACCGCCCGCAGATCCCGCGCCAGCGCAACCCCCTGCACAGGAATCCGCACCAGCCGCCGCGTGGCCAACTCCTCCCCCACCGCGAGTTCACTCAGCACCGCCGGCCCCGCACCCCCCACCGCCGCCGCCTTCACCGCAGTGGTCGAGGACAGCTCGATCAGCGGCCGCGCCAGCCCGCCCAGCGCGGCATCCAGCACCTGCCGCGTCCCCGACCCCTCCTCCCGCAGGATCAGCTCGGTGGCCGCCAGCTCCTCCGCGGCCAGCGGCCGTCGCCGCCGCGCCCACGCGTGCGACGGTGCCGCCACGACGATCAGCCGGTCGTGGGCGATCACCGCGGAATCCAGCCCCGTCGGCACCGTCAGCCCTTCCACGAAGCCGACGTCCGCCTCTCCCGACAGCAGCCGCTCCGCCACCGCTGCGGAGTTCCCCGCGAGCAGCGACACCGCCGTGTCCGGCCGCTGTGCGCGCAGCGCGAGCAGCCAGCCGGGGAGCAGGTACTCGGCGATCGTCATGCTCGCCGCCACCCGCAGCCGCGAGTCCCTGCGGTCCCGCAGCGCCTGCGCACCCGCGTCGAAGGCCTCGGCCGCCTCCACGATCCGCCGCGCCCAGTCCGTGACCAGCGCCCCCGCGTCGGTCAGCCGCGAACCCCGCGGTGAGCGGTCGACCAGGGCCACGCCCAGCTGCCGTTCCATCGAGCGGACGCGACTGCTCGCCGCGGGCTGGGTGATGCCCAGCTCGCGTGCCGCCCCGCCCAGACTCCCCAGCCGCGCCACCGCCAGCAGCAGCTCCAGCGCCCCGAGGTCCGGCACTCTGTGGGCCAGCGACCCGGCACTCGCCGGCCGGCCGTCGGCATGGTCTTCCGCCTTGCTCATAAGCCCAGCTTATGTGGGACGTGCTGCGCGCAGGGCGCGGCCCAGCACCGCCGGCGCCTCGGCCAGCGAGGGCCCGTACCAGGTGAGGTGCCGGCCGCTGACCAGCGCGCACGGCAGCCCGGGGAACGCCTCCGGGCCGTCGTCGGCGGTGAACCGGTACGGCTCGTCGGGGAGGACGACGAGGTCCGGTTCGGCCCCGCGCAGTTCGTCGAGCGGCACACGCGGATAGCGCTCCGGATGGCCCGCGTACAGCTGCCGGACGCCGAGCCGGGAGAGCAGGTCGCCGGCGAAGGTGTCCCGGCCCAGCACCATCCAGGGGCGCCGCCAGACGGGCACGACCGCGGTCCGGCGGTGCGGGGGCGGTGGCAGGTCCGCCCAGGCGGCTTCGGCCTCGTCCAGCCACCGGGGCCGTGCCGCCACCCCGCAGGCCGTGAGCACCCGGGACAGCTCGTCGAAGGCCTGCGGCAGCGTCCGCACCTCCGTCACCAGCACGTCGAGGCCCGCCGCGCGCAGGGCCGTCAGATCGGGCTCGCGGTTCTCCTCCTCGTTGGCGATCACCAGATCGGGGGCGAGAGCGGTGATCCGGTCCACCTTCGGATTCTTCGTACCGCCGACGCGTACGACGTCCAGCCCCGCGGGATGCGTGCACCAGTCGGTGGCACCGACGAGGGAGCCGGGCGCGGAGCGGGCCACGGCCTCCGTCAGCGAGGGGACGAGGGAGACCACCCGGACGGGACGGCTCATCGGCGCGGTTGGTCCCGCAGCGCCTCGATGTGCTCGGCGACGGCGACGACCAGCAGGCGCGTCTCGGGCACCGTGGCCCGCCAGCGGTGCCGGACGCCTCCGGTCAGGTAGAGGGTGTCGCCACGGCCGAGGCGGTAGGCGCGACCCTCGGCCTCGATCTCCACGGCGCCGTCCGACACGTACATCAACTGGTCGTTGCGGAACTGCAGTTCACGCCCGGCATCATGGTCGCCGGTGTACTCGGAGGCGTGCATCTGGTGGTGCCCGCGCACCAGGGAGCGCACCTGGGGTCCCTCGCACGGCTCGGTGCCGTCGGCGCGGACGACGTCCACGCTGCACGCGGGGTCGGCGGCGGCGAGGAGTTCCACGGCGGTGGTGCGCAGGGCGTCGGCGACCTTCTCCAGGGAGGCCTGGCTGGGACGCGCACGCTCGTTCTCGATCTGGCTCAGGAACGGGACCGACAGGCCGCTGCGCTCGGCCACGACGGCGAGGGTGAGGTCCAGCGCGCGGCGGCGCCGCCGCACGGCCGCGCCCACGCGCAGGGGCTGTTCCTTGTGGTCGCCCATCGCTCCGGCTCCCTCCTCGCCGATCGTCCCGCACCCCGTGCGCGGCGTCGCCGGCGCACCTGATGAGTTGTCTGCACCCTACGCATGTTCGGCAAACCGTTTCAGGCGCCTGTCACGTCGCCCTCATCCGAGGCCGGTACCGACCTCACAGTTCGCGCCAGCCACCCGGCGGGCCCCTCGGTTCCCCACGCAAGCGAAAAGGGGTGTTCCCGCCATTGTTCCCCTTCCTCGGCGGAAGGTCACGGGGAGGTCCGGGCAGGGCTTCGCGCTCTGTGGTTGTCCGGATTCTTTTCGTGTTCCTGTTCGGCCCCGACATGCGCGTGGGGCGGGCCCGGCCGCCCGCGAGGGCAGGTCCGGGCCCGCCCCACGCGGCGGCCGGTACGGCGGTTACTGCGGCGTCATCCGCTCCACCATGTCCGGGTGCTCCTCGAGCCAGGCGGCGACGGCCTCCTCCTCGTGGCCCTGGCCGCGGTTCTTGATCTCCGCCTCCAGGCTGCCCAGCTCCTCCTCGCTCATGTGCCAGCCCTTGATCCACTCCGTGAGCTGCGGGTACTGCTCGGGGAACTTCTTGCTGGCGATGGTGCGGATCGTGTTGCCCTCACCGAAGGCCTTCTTGGGGTCCTTCAGCTTGGTCAGCTCGTACTCGCTGTAGGCCCAGTGCGGCGACCACAGGGTGACCGCGATCGGCTCCTTCTTGGCGAGGGCGCGCTTGAGCTCGGCCAGCATCGCCGGCGTGGAGCCGTCGACGACCTCGTACTCGTCCTCCAGGCCGTAGCCCGGCATGACCTCGTTCTTGAGCAGCTGCATCTCACCGGTGCCCGGCTCGATGCCGATGATCCGCCCGTCGAAGAGGTCGGCCTTGCCCTTGAGGTCCTCGAGCGACTTGACGTCCTTGACGTAACTGGGGACGGCGATCTCCAGCGAGGTGGGCTCGTACCAGGTGCCCAGGTCGGTGAGATTGTCCTTGCTCTTGTCCCAGTAGTTCTTCTGCGCGTACGGCAGCCAGGCGTCGAAGTTGAGGTCGAGGTCCCCGGACGCCAGGCCGGTGTAGACCGGGCCGACCTCCATCTGCTTGAGGTTCAGCCGGTAGCCGCGCCGCTCCAGGACGTTCTTCCACAGGTAGGTGACGGCGATGTCCTCGTCCCAGGGGAACCAGGCCACGTCCAGCGGCCGCTTCGCCTCGGCGGGGGTGTCACCGGATCCGGACCCGACCGGGGCCAGCTCGTCGACGACGCCCGGGTTGGCCTTCAGCCAGGTGCGGACGGCGTCCTGCTGCTTGCCCTTGCCGGCCTTGTTGATCTCGGCCTCGAGGCCGGTGAGCTGCTCCTCGGTCATCGAGAAGTCCTTCAGCCACTTCCCGACGACCGGGTTGTCACCGGCGAAGCCCTTGCGGGACACCAGGTGCACGCCGTCGCCCTTGCCCCAGGAGCCCTTGGGGTCCTTCAGCTTCTTCAGGTCGTAGTCGCTGTACGCCCAGTGCGGCGACCAGAGCGTGACGACGACCGGTTCCTTCTTGCTGTAGGCGCGCTTGAGCTCGGCCAGCATCGCCGGCGTGGAGCTGTCGACGACCTCGTACTCCTTGTCCAGGCCGTAGTCCCCGAGCACCTTGTCCTTGAGCAGGCCCATCATGCCGGCGCTGGACTCGATGCCGGTGATCTTCCCGTCGAACGTGGCGGC
Source organism: Streptomyces malachitofuscus (assembly GCF_055571035.1). Classification (NCBI taxonomy): domain Bacteria; kingdom Bacillati; phylum Actinomycetota; class Actinomycetes; order Kitasatosporales; family Streptomycetaceae; genus Streptomyces; species Streptomyces malachitofuscus. The sequence continues at coordinate 210,203 of NZ_JBVIGA010000004.1, forward strand.
CTTGCCCTTCAGGTCCTCCAGGGAGTCGACGTCCTCCATGTACGCCGGGACGGTCAGCTCCAGCGACGTCTCCTCGTACCAGGTGCCGAGGTCGTCGAGCTGCTTGCCGTACTTCTTCCAGTACGCCTCGTGGGTGGTGGGCAGCCAGGCGTCGGTCTGGAAGTCGACGGTGCCCTGCGCGAGCGCGGTGTAGAGCGGTCCGGCCTCGAACTGCTTGGCCTCGACCTCGAAGCCGCGCTGCTCCAGGATCTCCTTCCACAGGAAGGTGGAGGCGACACCTTCGTCCCACGGGATGTAACCGATGCTGATCTTCTTCCCGTCGCCGACCTTCTTGCCGTCGGCTGCGGTGCTCTGGCCGTCGCTGCCGCCTCCGAAGAGGCCCATGCCGCCCGCGACCAGCGCGAGGACGACGACGCCGATCACGGCGACCTGCGGACGCGGCCGGTAGGACCAGATCTTCAAGCCCTGGGTGGCGCGTGCCTTGGCGGCGGCGCGCCGGCCGAGCGGGGAGACATGGGTGCCCAGGGCACTGGTCATCCGGTCCAGGTAGATCGCCAGGATGACGATGGCGATGCCGGACTCGGCGCCGAGGCCGATGTTCAGCTGGCCGATGGCCTCGATGACCGCGCCGCCCAGGCCGCCGGTGCCGACCATGCCCGCGATCGCGGCCATGGACAGGCCCAGCATGATGACCTGGTTGACGCCCGCCATCACCGTGGGCAGCGCCAGCGGGAGCTGGACGCGCAGCAGGGTGTTGCGCGGGGTGGTGCCGAACGCCTCGGCGGCCTCCACCAGTTCCTTGTCGACCTGGCGGATGCCGAGCTCGGTCATGCGCACGCCCGGGGCGAGCGCGAAGATCAGGGTGGCGACGATGCCCGGGGCGGAGCCGGTCCCGAAGAACAGGATCGCCGGGATCAGGTAGATCATCGCGGGCAGCGTCTGCATGAAGTCCAGGACCGGCCGGACCACGGCACTGACCCGGTCCGAGCGGGCCGCCCAGATGCCCACCGGCACCGATATGACCAGCGCGATCACGGTGGCGACGATGACCAGCGCCAGCGTCACCATCGAGTCCTCCCACAACTCCATGGAGTCGAGGAAGGCGAAGCCCAAGAAGGTGAGGACACCGGCGAAGGTGCCGCGCAGCCAGAAGGCGATGACCGCGAAGATGCCGCAGAGGATCAGCGGTGCGGGGGCCTGGAGGACGGCGTTGACTCCGTCGTAGGCACCGGTGAAGACGGCCTTGAAGAAGTCGAACAGCCAGCTGACGTTGTCGAGCAGCCAGTCGACGGTGTTGTTGACCCAGTCGCCGAGCGGAATCCTAGGCACGGGCCATCACCTTCTCGCCGCCCTTGTCGCGCGGGGTGTCGCAGACCCCGGGGTCGGACTCCTCGTCACCGAGGAAGCCGACGAGACGCTGCCGGGGCACGACCCCGACGAGTGCGTCCTCCGTGTCGAGCACCGCGACGGGGTGCGGTACGCGGGCGCTGATCGCGCACAGATCGGTGAACGGTGTGTCGGGCGACGCGGTCTCACAGCCGCAGTCGGCCTCGTCGCCGCGCACCTCGCGGTCCATCACCGCGCCGGCGGTCAGCACACGGGAGCGGTCGACGTCCTGGGTGAAGGAGGCGACGTAGTCGTTGGCGGGCCGGATCAGGATGTCCTGCGCGGTGCCGATCTGCACGATGCGGCCGTCGCGCATCACCGCGATGCGGTCGCCCAGGCGCATGGCCTCGTTGAGGTCGTGCGTGATGAAGACGATCGTCTTCTTCAGCTTCTTCTGCAGTTCGATCAGCTGGTCCTGCATGTCGCGGCGGATCAGCGGGTCGAGCGCGCTGAAGGACTCGTCCATCAGCAGCAGGTCGGCGTCGGTGGCGAGTGCGCGGGCCAGACCGACGCGCTGCTGCATACCGCCGGACAGCTCGTCGGGCCACGACTTCTCCCAGCCGGCCAGGCCGCACAGGGCGAGCGCCTCGTCGGCGCGGCGTTCGCGCTCGGCGCGGGGCACGCCCTGCACTTCAAGACCGTAGGCAGCGTTGTCACGGACGCTGCGGTGCGGGAAGAGCGCGAAGTGCTGGAAGACCATGCTGATCTTCTTGGAGCGGACCTGGCGCAGTTCCCGGTCGGACAGCGCGGTCAGGTCCTGGCCGTCGAAGCGTACGTGTCCGGCGGTCGGCTCCAGCAGGCCGTTCAGCATCCGCAGCAGGGTCGACTTGCCGGAGCCCGACAGGCCCATGACGACGAAGATCTCGCCCGGCTCCACGGTGAACGACGCGTCGATGACGGCGGCGGTGACGCCGTCGGCGCGCAATTCCTCCCGGTCTGCTTTCTTCTGGCGCAGTCGTTCGACCGCCTGGTCCGGTCGTCTGCCGAACACCTTGAACAGATGCTCGGCCTCAAGCCTGGATGACACGCGTACCTCTTGTCTCGACGGCAAATGACAGGAGCGACGCCCGGCGGGCGGCTCACGCGGCCCACAACAGTTGAATCTGTAACCGGCATCGCTCCGGGGCCGCGCCTCCCCGGTTTTGCACAGGGCAAACGTGTTCGTGCGCCGCCTCACAGGAGGCGCGTAGTACGCAACCCGTTGCGTACTACGCCTCGGTGGGTGGGGTGGGGGTGCTTTCTTACGGAGTGCTGTCGGTGCCGTGCGGCATGATGCGGGGCGTGACCGGACGACTGATGCTGCTCGACACCGCCTCCCTGTACTTCCGCGCCTACTTCGGCGTCCCCGAGTCCGTCCGGGCCCCGGACGGCACACCGGTGAACGCCGTGCGCGGACTCCTCGACTTCATCGACCGCCTGGTGAAGGACCACCGGCCGGACCACCTGGTGGCCTGCATGGACGCCGACTGGCGCCCCCAGTGGCGGGTCGATCTGATCCCCTCCTACAAGGCGCACCGGGTCGCCGAGGAGCGGACCGAGGGACCGGACGAGGAGGAGGTGCCCGACACGCTGTCACCGCAGGTCCCGGTCATCGAGACGGTGCTCGACGCGGTCGGCATCGCACGCGTGGGGGTCGCCGGGTACGAGGCGGACGACGTGATCGGCACGTTCACCGCCCGGGCGACCGGACCGGTGGACATCGTCACCGGTGACCGCGACCTGTACCAGCTGGTGGACGACGCGCGCGGCGTGCGCGTGCTGTATCCGCTCAAGGGTGTCGGCACGCTCCAGGTCACCGACGAGGCCGCCCTGCGCGAGAAGTATGGCGTGGACGGCAAGGGGTACGCGGACCTGGCGCTGCTGCGCGGCGACCCGAGCGACGGTCTGCCGGGCGTGCCCGGCGTCGGGGAGAAGACGGCGGCCAAGCTGCTGGCCGAGTTCGGCGACCTGGCCGGGATCCTGGCGGCCGTGGACGACCGGCAGGCCAAGCTCACGCCGACGCAGCGCAAGCGTCTGGATCTGGCGCGGCCGTACCTCGCGGTCGCTCCCAAGGTCGTCCGGGTCGCGGACGACGTGCCGCTGCCGGACGTCGACACGTCGCTGCCGCGGGCTCCGCGCGACCCGGGGGTGGTCGAGGCCCTGGGCGCCCGCTGGGGGCTGGGCGGCTCGCTGCAGCGTCTGCTGATGACGCTTTCGGCGTGAACCGCGCGATCGAGGTGCTAACTTAGGTTTACCTAACTCATCCGGCTGGGAGGCACCTCATGGCAGAGCGACCGGGACGCGCCGCGCGCACGCCGCACACCGCCGAGGTCGTCCGCACCGAGCGGCTGACCCCGCACATGCAGCGTGTGGTGCTCGGGGGTGAGGGCCTGGCCGGCCTTGCGGCGGACACCTGCACCGATCACTACGTCAAGCTGCTGTTCCCGGCCGCGGGGGCCACCTACCCGGAGCCCTTCGATCTCCAGCGCATCCGCGAGGAGTTCCCGCGCGAGCAGTGGCCGGTGACGCGGACGTACACCGTGCGTCAGTGGGATGCCGAGCACCGTGAGCTGACCCTGGACTTCGTGGTCCACGGGGACGAGGGGCTGGCCGGGCCCTGGGCGGCGAACGTGCGCCCGGGCGAGATCGTCCGCTTCCTCGGACCCGGCGGCGCGTACGCACCGGACCCGGCCGCCGACTGGCATCTGCTGGCCGGTGACGAGAGCGCGCTGCCCGCGATCGCGCGTTCGCTGGAGGCGCTGTCCGATGGTGCCCGGGCTTTCGCCTTCGTGGAGGTCTCCGGGCCCGAGGAGGAGCAGAAGATCGACTCCGACGTGGAGGTGCGCTGGCTGCACCGCGGGGGCCGGCCCGTGGGCGAGGCGCTGGTGGAGGCCGTCCGGGGGCTGGACTTCCCCGAGGGCCGGGTGCACGCCTTCGTCCATGGCGAGGCGCACTTCGTGAAGGAGCTGCGCCGGCTGCTGCGGGTGGAGCGCGGCATCCCGCGCGAGGACCTGTCGATCTCCGGCTACTGGCGGCTCGGCCACAACGAGGACGGCTGGCAGGCCTCCAAGCGCGAGTGGAACTCCCGCATCGAAGCCGAACAGGAGGCCTTCCCGGCCTCCGCCTGATCTACGCCCACTGCAGCGCCTACGGAGGGTGGGTGGTGCGGGGGCGGGGCGGGGGTGTCCGTCCTCGGACCGGCGCGACTGTGCCCGCTGGTGGAGGCGAGGGCGCGGACGCGCCGGCCACTGCGGGCGAACACCCCCACCCCGCCCCCTCCCCGCCGTAGGCGGCTGCCCCGCGGCCACCCGCCGCCGTCGGTCGCGGGCAGCCGTGCCGCCACCCCGCATGCGCCGGGGCACGTGACCCAACCCCGGTCAGCCCCCGCACGCGGCCAGCGTTGGGGCGCTGGGCCGCGTAACCCACCCCCGGCCCACACCCCCGCGGGCCGGTCGGGTGAACTCTTGCTCGCCTGCCGGGAGGCACGGCGTGGCGAGTGCGTCCGAGACGCCGTCCTGCCCCAGGATCCGGCCGCGTGGCACACACCTTCGACGAGCTCGTGGCCAAGCAGCGCGCCGCGGACGAGGCACACGCGCGGGTCCAGCAACTGCGGGACACTTACGGCTCCAGCACCCGGACCAAGTGGAGCGGGCACCAGACCGCCACCTGGGAGACCGCCCGGCGCGCCTGGCGCGACCTCGCCCGTGACGTCCGCGTCGCCGTCGCCGAGTACGCCCGGGCCGAGGGCAGACCGCTGCACGAGATCGAGACGGAGCTCAGGCGGGCGGCGGACCAGGGCTGACCGCCCCGTACGCTTGCTCCATGTGAGACGCAGACGGCCCATCCCGCCCTCTCCCCTGCCGCAGCGCGACGGTGTGGACCCCGTGCGGGTACGGCTGCCCGCCGGGGACGGGTGGGCGACGGTGCGGGAGCACCTGGTGCAGCGGTTGTCGGCCGGGGCCGGCGTCGTGGACGGGATGTTCGCCGCGGGGCTGATCGTCGGGGCGGACGGAGAGCCCGTACCGGCGGACACACCGTACGCACCCGGGATGTTCTTGTGGTTCCACCGCGAGCTGCCCGCCGAGGTGCCCGTGCCGTTCCCGTTGGAGCTCGTCCACCGGGACGAGCACATCGTCGTCGTCGACAAGCCCCACTTCCTGGCCACCACCCCGCGCGGCAGCCATGTCGCCCAGACCGCGCTGGCCCGGCTCCGCCGTGAGCTCGGCATACCCCAACTGGGCGCCGCACACCGTCTCGACCGGCTCACCGCGGGCCTGGTGCTGTTCACGGTACGGCCCGAGGAGCGGGGCGCCTACCAGACGCTGTTCCGCGACCGTCTGGTGCACAAGGAGTACGAGGCGGTCGCGCCCCACGACCCGGCGCTGGACCTGCCCCGGACGGTACGGAGCCGGATCGTGAAGGAGCGCGGGCCGCTGACCGCCCGGGAGGTCGAGGGCGAGCCGAACGCCGTGACCCGGGTCGAAGCCGCGGAGGCGCGCGCGGACGGCCTCGGACGGTACCGGCTGGTGCCGGGCACCGGACAGACCCATCAGCTGCGGGTCCACATGAACGCCCTCGGTGTACCGATCCTCGGCGATCCGCTGTACCCCGAGGTGACTGCCCCCGTACCGGCCGGTGACTTCCGGCGCCCGCTGCAACTGCTGGCACGGACACTGGAGTTCACCGACCCGGTGACGGGAGTGGAGCACCGGTTCACCAGCGGCCGGACGCTCGCCGCCTGGACGTCGTACGAGGCGTGGGCGGCCGGTCAGTAGCCACGCCACCAGCGCAGGAAGCGCTGCCACGCGTTCCGCGGCGGGGCGGGTTCCGTCACCGGAGGGGGCGGTGGCAGCGGCACGGGCGGTTCCACGGCCGTGGGGAGCGGCGCCGGTTCGGCGGCCGCCACCGGTCGCGGAGCCGCACCGATGTGCCAGTCCCGCTGCACGGGCGCGTCGTTCTCGTGGGTGGGCCGCTTCCTCACGTCCTGCTGCGGCCGGGGCGTGAAGTGGACCGGCAGCTCCACGAGGTGCCGCGAGGCGATGGACTCGGTGAAGGACAGCTCCTCCTCGTCGACGCTGAGCTCCACGTCCGGCAGCCGCATCAGCAGGGCGTCCACGCCGACCTCGGCGATGGTACGGCCGATGTCCTGGCCGGGGCACTCGTGCGGGCCGCCGCCGAAGGCGAGGTGGGAGCGGTTGCCCTGCATGTCGGCGGTCGGGTCGGGGCGCACGCGCGGGTCGACGTTGGCCGGGGCGGGCGCGAACAGCAGCGCGTCCCCCTTGCGGATGCGCCGGCCGCCCAGCTCCGTGTCCTGCTTGGCGTAGTAGGCGAAGATGGTGCTGAACGGCGGTTCGTCCCAGAGTAGTTGCTCCACCGCCTGAGGCACGGTCATCTGGCCGCCGTTGAGCTGGGAGCGGAAGCGCGGGTCGATCAGCACCTGGCGCAGCACGTTGGCCAGAAGGTTGGCGGTGGCCTCGTAGGCGGCGATCAGCACCACCCTGAGGTGCTGGCTGACCTCCTCGTCGGTCAGTCCGGCCGGGTGGGCGATGAGATGGCCCGCGAAGTCGTCCATCGGCTCGACACGGCGGCGGGCGGTGAGGCGTTGCAGCGCCCCCATGATGTACGCGTTGCTGGCGATGGCGGTCTCGGTGCCGCGGAGCATGTCGCGGGCGGCCTGCACGATGCGGTCGTTGTACTCGTCGGGCATGCCGAGCACCTGGCACATCACGGCCATCGGCAGATGCTCGGCGTACTGGCCGACCAGGTCGGCCTCGCCCGCCTCGCAGAACCGGTTGACGACCCGCTGCACGCTGCGGTTGACGTGCCGGCGCAGCCCGCGGAAGTCGGTGGCCGCGACGGCGGCGTCGATGGCGCCGCGCAGCCGCAGGTGTTCGTCGCCCTCGGCGTGCGCGCACATCGGCTGCCAGGCGATGTGCGGCATCAGCGGATGGTCGGGCTTGACCAGGCCCTCGGCGAGCGCGGACCAGATGCGGCTGTCCTTGCAGTAGTGCGCGGGGGTGCGGACCAGTTGCTGGCTCTCGGCGTGGCCGAGGACCACCCACATCGGCACGTCGTCATGGATCAGCACGGGCGCCACCGGGCCGTGTTCGGCCCGCAGTTCCTCGTACAGCTTGCGCAGGTCCTCCGACGTGTGCAGCCGGGCATGTCCGCCGGGGCCCAGGCCGTGCGCGGGGCAGCCGGGGGGCGGCCCGGGCCGGGGGCCGTCCGTGCCGGTCGGGGAGTCTCCCGTCAGGGAGTGGGATTCAGGCGTCACAGTGGCGCTCCGGAAGGGGAAGCAGAAGCAGGGGGTCGTGGGGGACGGATCCCGGGATCAGGTGAGCGAGCCCGTCATGGCGAGGGAGTGCAGGAACCGCATCAGGGTCATCAGGACGTCGCGGCTGGAGGCACGGCGCCGCACATCGCATTCCATGATGGGGATCTGTTCGGACAGGTCGAGGGCGGCCCGCAGGTCGGCGACGGGGTAACGCGGGGCGTCGGGGAAGGAGTTGACCGCGACGACGAACGGCACTCCGCGTTCCTCGAGCCGCCCCATGACGTCGAAGCTGACCTCGAGGCGTCGGGTGTCGACGAGCACGACCGCGCCGAGCGCCCCCTCGAACAGCCCGTTCCACAGGAACCAGAAGCGCTCCTGGCCAGGTGTGCCGAAGAGGTACAGCACCAGCTGGTCGGTGATCTTGATGCGTCCGAAGTCCATGGCGACGGTGGTGGCCGTCTTGGACGCGGAACCGAAGTTGTCGTCGACCCCGATGCCGGCCTGGGTCATGGTCTCCTCGGTGGTCAGCGGTTTGATCTCACTGACCGAACCGACCATGGTCGTCTTGCCGACGCCGAAACCGCCGACGATGACGATTTTCACCGCGGCCTGTGCCGTGTGCGGCAACTGATCCTCGGCCCGGGGTCCCGGGATGGTCTCAGAGCCTTTGAAGTCCATGCATCACCGCTTCGAGAAGGGAACGGTCGGGGAGCGCCTTGCGGACGATGGGCGAGCGCGCCTGGACCAGTTCCGCCGTCAGCATCTCGGTGAGCAGCACGGTCACCACGCTGAACGGCAGGCTGAGGTAGGCCGACAGTTCGGCCACGGACAGGGGGGCGACGCAGAGCCGGAGCAGCGCCGCCTGCTCGGGGGTGGCGGAGGGCGGGGGGTCCGGGGATCGGGCCACGATCAGCGTGACGAGGTCGATGTCCGCCCGTTCGCCGTCCGGTCCGGCGACGACGTACAGCCGCTCGGGGTTGCCGCCCTCGCCCTCCTTCCTGGCGGGTCCGGCCGGCTGCGGAGGGGGTCCGCCCTGCGGGGAGCGCCTCTGGCGTTGCGGAGGAGTCATACGGTCTGCCCGTTCCGTCGCGGCGGACTGGTCAGATGGGCGCCGATGCGGACGACGAGGTCGCGCATCATGCCGCCCATGCGGCCGGGTTCGCAGGTCATGTCGGAGAGCACCGCGAGATAGGCGTTGGCGCCGGCCGCCATGAGATAGAAGTAGCCCTCGTTGATCTCGATGAGAACCATCTTCATCTCGCCGTCACCGTGCGGGAGTTCCTGGGCGACGGCTCCGGCGAGGCTCTGTACGCCGGCGCAGGCGGCGGCGACCCGGTCGGCGGCGTCCGGTTCGCCGCCGTAGCGGGCGATGCGCAGCCCGTCGGCGGAGAGCACCACGATCATCTCGACGCCGGGTACGCCGTCGGCGAGCTCCTTGAGCATCCAGTCGAAGTTGGCTCGTTGCTGAATCACTTGAGGTCCCCCTCCTCCTCGGCCTCGGTGCGGGCCGGTTCGTTGATGAGATGCAGGTAGGCGGTCGGATTCCGGGTGAAGTCGGTGGGGTGGACACCCGGGTCGAGGTCCTTCTTCAGGCCCTCCCAGAAGGCGTCGACCCACAGGCCGGGTTCGCGGTCGTTCTGCTTCTTCTCGGGTTCGGGCGTGGCCCAGATGTCGCGGTACTCCTCGCCCCGCTCCTTGGCCTCCCGCTCGGCCCGTTCGGCGGCCGCCTGCTCGGCGTACCGCTGGGAGAGCGGGGTCTTCACCCGGCTGCGGCGCTGCGGCAGGCCGCCCGCGGTCCACTCGGTGACCTCGGGGACGTCGTCCTCCATGGAGACCGTGTCGGGGATGCGAGGGCTGGTGGGGCGGCGCTTCTTGGGTGCGCGCTCCGGGCCGGGGAGGGCGTCGACCGGGCGGGGCACGGCGGTCGCCCCGATGCCGTGGGCGAGACCCACGCCGGGCTGGTCGGTGATCATCTCGCTCGGTACGACGAGGACGGCGCGGACGCCTCCGTATGCGGAGGCGCGCAGCGAGACCTTCATGTCGAACGCGGTGCACAGCCGGCCCACGACGGCGAGGCCGAGGCGCGGGTTGGCGCCGATCTCCTGGAGGTCCACGCCCCGCTGGGCCTGTTCGAGGATGCCCTCGATGCGTGCCCTTGCCTGTTCGTCGAGGCTGACTCCGGCGTCCTCGATCTCGATGGCGACGCCCGTCTGCACCTCGGTGGCGGTGACGCTCACCTTGGAGGTCGGCGGGGAGTAGCGGGTGGCGTTGTCGAGGAGTTCGGCGGCGGCGTGGATGACGGGCTCGACGTAGATGCCCTTGATGTTGATCTTGGCGATCGACTTCAGGTCGATACGGCGGTACTCGAGGATGCGGGACATGGCGCCGCGCAGCACGCTGTAGAGCGCGACGGGCTTGGGCCACTGGCGTCCGGGCCGGCCGCCGCCGAGGACGGAGATGGAGTCCGCGAGGCGGCCGATCAGCGCGGTGCCGTGGTCGATGCGCAGCAGGTCGTCGAAGACCTCGGGGTTGCGGCCGTGGTCCTCCTCCATCTCGCGGAGTTCCTTGGCCTGCTGGTGGACGATCGCCTGGACGCGGCGGGCGATGCTGACGAAGGAGCGCTGGGCGGAGTCGCGCAGGTTCTCCTCGTCGTCGATGATCTTCAGTGTGGTCCTGAGCAGGGTGATCTGGTACTTCGGCAGGTCGCGCCAGGCCGGGTTCAAAGCGGGCAGGGCGCGGATCACCTCGTCGGGGTCGTGGCCGCTGTGCAGGTGGTCGAGGGCCGCGGGCATGACCTGCTGGGCGAAGTACTGCGTCTCCGTGTCGTGAGAGGCGATCCGGGCCTCCAGATACGCACGGTGACGGTCGTATGCGGCTCGGGCCTCCCTCAGCGTGCGGCCGCGGCGCACCGCCTCGGCTGCGGCGGCGGTCACCAGCAGGGTCGCGACGGCGCCGCACACACCGACTGCGGTCCGGGCGGGCTCCGTCACCAGGGCGACGGCGGCTCCGGTCGCCGCGGCCATCACTATGGCCGGCAGCAACAGCACGCGTGCATAGGAAAGTTGGACACTCGCCATGTGAGCCCTCTGTAGCGAATCGACTGATGGTCGGGGAACGTGCGCATAGGGGAACAAGCGCACGAATTCAGCTCAACTCGGTGCGCTGCGGGCGAGCTTAGTCCGACGGGATCATCGCCATGTCATATTCAGCAAGTGCCGGAAATGGCCCCTGGGACAGGAGTACGCTCGGGGCCATTTGCACGGTGAGCCGCCGTTCGAACACCGTGCGTCACGGAGTACGGGCGTACGAAAATCACTCACCGTCACGGGTGAGGAAGGCCCTGCGGCAACCCGATCCTGCCCACGAGGACGGCCGGCCATGCGGCCGGCGAGGGCGCACGGGACGCGAAGGCCCGGCGCGCGGGGAGCGCACCGGGCCTTCGCGTGGTGTCGGAGCGGGCGGTCAGCCCACGGAGGAGTAGGCGACCACGCCGCGCAGCAGTCCGTCGACCGCCTTCCGGGCGTTCCTGGCGACCGTCGAGCCCTCCGCGGACGGTGCCGCCGCCGAGATCTGGCCGAGCACGTCGATGACCTGCTTGCACCAGCGCACGAAGTCACCGGCGGGCATCTCCACCTCGCGCAGCACCTCGTCCAGGCCCTTGCCCGAGGCCCACATGTAGGCGGCCCAGGCGAAGCCGAGGTCGGGCTCGCGCTGCCCCACACCCTCCGTCTGGCTGATCCTGAAGTCCTCCTCCAGGGCGTCCAGCCGGCCCCAGATGCGGACCATGTCGCCGAGTGCCGCCTTGGCCTTGCCCGAGGGCAGCTTGGGCGCCATCGCGTCGTCGGAGACCCGGGCCTCGTACACCAACGCCGACACGCACGCGGCGAGTTCGGCGGGGGCGAGACCTTCCCAGACGCCCTCGCGCAGACATTCGCTGGCCAGCAGGTCGAGTTCGCCGTACAGCCGGGCCAGCCGCTTGCCGTGCTCGGTGACCTCGTCGCCGCGCAGATAGTCCATCTCGGTCAGCAGCGCGACGATCCGGTCGAAGGTACGGGCGATGGTGTTCGTCCGGCCCTCGATACGGCGCTCCAGCTGCGAGGTGTCGCGCATCAGCCGGTGGTAGCGCTCGGCCCAGCGCGCGTGGTCCTCGCGGTCCTGGCAGCCGTGACAGGGGTGCGCCCGCAGCGCCTTGCGCAACCGCGCGATCTCGCGGTCGTCGGCCGCCTGGGAGCGCTTCTTGCGGTGCCGGTCCACCGTGATATGCCCGGCCTTGGTGCGCAGCGCGGAGGCGAGGTCCCGACGCGACTGCGGGGAGCGCGGGTTGAAGGACTTCGGGATCCGCATCCGCTCCAGCGCCTCGACCGGCACCGGGAAGTCGATCGACGCCAGCCGCTTGACCTGCCGCTCCGCGGTGAGCACCAGCGGGCGCGGACCGTCGGCGTACTCGTAGCCGCGGTGGCCGTTGGAACGGCCCGCGGGCAGCCCCGGGTCGAGGACCAGCGCCAGCCCCGCGTACTTGCCGGTGGGCACATGGATGACGTCGCCCGGCTTGAGCTTCTCCAGCGCGACGGCGGCCTCCGCGCGGCGCTGCGCCGCGCCCTGCCGGGCCAGCTCGTTCTCCCGCTCCTTCAGCTCACGGCGCAGGCGCGCGTACTCCTCGAAGTCGCCGAGGTGGCAGGTCATGGAGGCCTTGTAGCCCTCGAGACCCTCCTCGTTGCGCTGCACCTGACGGGAGATGCCCACGACCGACTTGTCGGCCTGGAACTGCGCGAAGGACGTCTCGAGCAGTTCCCGCGAGCGGTGCCGGCCGAACTGCTCGACCAGGTTGACCGCCATGTTGTACGACGGCTTGAAGCTGGAACGCAGCGGATACGTACGCGTCCCGGCCAGTCCGGCCAGGTGGTCGGGGTTCATGCCGCGCTGCCACAGCACGACCGCGTGACCCTCCACGTCGATGCCGCGCCGGCCGGCCCGGCCGGTCAGCTGGGTGTACTCGCCGGGGGTGATGTCGGCGTGCTGCTCGCCGTTCCACTTGACGAGCTTCTCCAGCACCACCGAGCGGGCGGGCATGTTGATGCCGAGGGCGAGGGTCTCGGTCGCGAACACGGCCTTCACCAGGCCGCGCACGAACAGCTCCTCCACGACCTCCTTGAAGGTCGGCAGCATGCCCGCGTGATGGGCCGCGATGCCGCGCTCCAGGCCCTCCAGCCACTCGTAGTAGCCCAGGACATGGAGGTCCTCGGCCGGGATGGAGGAGGTGCGCTCCTCGACCAGGGCGCGGACCCGGGCCCGCGCCTCCTCGTCGTTGAGTCTCAGGCCCGCGTACAGGCACTGCTGGACGGCGGCCTCGCAGGCGGCGCGGCTGAAGATGAAGGTGATGGCGGGCAGCAGACCCTCGGCGTCCAGCCGTTCGATGACCTCCGGCCGGCTCGGTGTCCACACCCGTGAGCGCTGGCGGCGCTCCCGCTCCCGGTCGGCCTCCCGCGTGTTGCCCCGCCCGCGCCGGCGGTCGGACCAGGACGGGCGGCTGGCCTCCAGGCGGGCCATGCGGGTCAGGTCCGGGTTGACGGCCCGCTTCCCGCCCTCGGCCTCCTCGAACAGGTCGTATATGCGCCGGCCGGCCAGCACGTGCTGGAACAGGGGCACGGGCCGGTGCTCGGAGACGATCACCTGGGTGTCACCGCGGACGGTGTCCAGCCAGTCGCCGAACTCCTCGGCGTTCGACACCGTCGCCGACAGTGACACCAGGGTCACGGACGCGGGGAGGTGGATGATCACCTCCTCCCAGACGGCGCCGCGGAAGCGGTCGGAGAGGTAGTGCACCTCGTCCATCACCACGTGACCGAGGCCGAGGAGGGTCTGCGACCCGGCGTAGAGCATGTTCCGCAGCACCTCGGTGGTCATCACGACCACCGGGGCGTCGGAGTTGACGCTGTTGTCGCCGGTGAGCAGGCCCACCTTCTCCGCGCCGTAGCGGCGGCACAGATCGGCGTACTTCTGGTTCGACAGGGCCTTGATGGGTGTCGTGTAGAAGCACTTCTTGCCCTGCTGGAGGGCGAGGTGGACGGCGAACTCGCCGACGATCGTCTTGCCGGAGCCGGTGGGCGCGGCGACCAGCACGCCCTTCCCCGCCTCGAGCGCCTGGCAGGCCTCGATCTGGAAGGGGTCGAGGCCGAAGTCGTACATCTCGCGGAAGGAGGCGAGCGCGGTGGCCTGCTCGGCAGCGCGCCTGCGTGCTGCCGCGTACCGCTCGGCCGGTGAGAGATCCTCTGTCATCGTGCTTTCGAGCGTACCGGGCCGCACCGACAACAGGACGATCAATATCGACAACCGTCCCGGTGAGCGGCCGGAGCCGCCCCGTTCAGGGGCCCACCACCCGCAGGGCGCCCGGCACGCACCGCGCGGTGAGCGGCAGCGGTCCCACCGGTTCCCCGTCCGCGTACCCGGTGACCTGTTCCGCGGCCAGCTCCACGGTCGCCGCGCGCAGCACGGTGATCGCGGGATGGTCGACGTGCGTTCCCCGGTACACCCGCGGGAAGACCCGCAGCAGCGTGGCCCGGCTGCACTCCCCCACCACCGTGATGTCGAACAGCCCGTCGGTGAGATCGGCTCCGGGGCATATCCGCATGCCGCCGCCGTACGACGGCCCGTTCCCCACGGCCACCAGCGTCGCCTCGACCTCGCGGACCTCGCCGCCGTCGAGGGTGATGCGGTACGGCAGAGGGCGGAAGGCGGCCAGCTCGGCGACCATCGCGAGGTCGTACTTGAAGCGGCCGAGGGGCATCCGCATCCGGTTGCCGCGGTCGTTGACCCGGGAGTCGAAGCCCGAGGCGAGCACGGCGCCGAACCAGCGCTCCCCGATGCGGCCGAGATCGATGTCGCGGACGCGGCCGGACTTGAGGGCGTCGGCGATCATCCGCCCGGCGGCGGCCGGTTCCCGCAGGGGCATCCCCAGCGCGCGGGCGAAGTCGTTGCCGGTCCCGGCGGCGACCAGCCCGAACGGGGTGCCGGTGCCGACGACGGCCTGCAGGGCGAGGTTCGCCATGCCGTCGCCCCCGACGGCGATCAGGGCGCCGGTGCCGTCCTCGATGGCGGCGCGCGCCCGGGACAGGGCGTCCTCGGGATCGTCGCCGAGGACGGTCCGCACCGAGAAGCCGGCGTCCCGCAGCGCGGCGGCGGCCGGCAGCGCCGCGCGGGCGCCCCGGCCACGGCCCGCGGTGGGGTTGACGAAGAGGGTGATCTCGCTGGTCACGGGAGTGACCCTATGAGCTGCGCGGCGTTCCTCAGGTCACGTCGTCATAACCGTTGACCCGGTCCTTCGTGGTCTGCTCAGGCAGGGCGGCCACGGACTCAGCCGGTTCGACGGACTCGGGTGTGAGATCCAGCTCGGAGGCCTCGTCGTCGGCGGGGCCCGCGGACTCCCTGCGGGCGCGCCGTCTGTCGTTGAGCAGCGAGAATCCCACGGCAACGAAGTAGAGGACGACGATGGGCCCGGAGAGCGCGATCATGCCCACCGGGTCGGTGGTGGGCGTGGCGACCGCGCCGAAGACGAAGACGCCCATGACGACACCGCGCCACCAGCCGGCCATGCGGCGGCCGGAGACGATGCCGACCATGTTCAGCATGATGAGCAGCAGCGGGAGCTCGAAGGCCAGACCGAAGACCAGCACCATCCGGATGGTGAAGTCGAGGACCTCGTCCAGCGAGAGGATGTTGGCCGATCCCCCCGGCGTGAGGCTGAGCAGCACCTTGATGCTGACCGGGAGGATGACGTAGGACAGGAAGGCGCCGCCGACGAACAGCGGAACCGCCGCCGAGACGAAGACATAGGTGTACTTCTTCTCGTGCTTGTGCAGCCCGGGGGCGACGAAGGCCCAGAGCTGGTAGAGCCAGACGGGGCTGGAGACGATCAGGCCGGCCATGAGGCTCACCTTGATCGTCGTGGTGAACGGCGACGTCAGTGTGTTGAAGGAGACGATGGCGCAGTTGCCGCCGTCACTGTTCGCCAGGTCCTCGCACTTCGGCACCGGCTCGGCGAGGAACTGCATGAGCTGCTCGCTGTAGAACGCGGCCGCGATCGACACGACGACGACCGCGAGGACGGCCTTGGCGAGCCGGTTGCGCAGCTCACGCAGGTGCTCCACGAGGGGCATGCGCCCCTCGGGATCCCTCTCCTGATTGCGGGCAGACTTGAGCAACCCACGTTCCCATCTCGTGCGGCGGGCCGGCGGTCACCGGCCCTGCGTCAGCGCTTGGTCGTGTCCGTCGGCTCCGTGACCGGGCGGGAGCTGGTCACGTCGCCGGGGGCCGCCTGGATGGTGCGCTGCGCCGGGGGCTGCTCGCCGGTGGCCGGCGGGTCGGCGGGGGCGGCGGACTTGTTGTCGTCCTTCATCGCCTTCGCCTCGCTCTTGAGGATGCGCGCGGACTTGCCGAGCGAGCGCGCCATGTCCGGGAGCTTCTTCGCACCGAACAGCAGGATGATGACGACGAGGATCAGAATGATCTCGGTAGGTCCGAGCCGTCCCATAAGTCTTTACCTTCTCACCGAGGCGGGTGGGTGGGTGGCTGTCCGACCGGTCGGACAGGAGTCCGAACGACGGTGCTGACAGCGATCGTAACCCTCAGGGGTAAACGTCCGGCAATCCCCGCGCGTACTCCCGTCTGCGGCCCGTGCCTCGTTCTCCGAACCGCGACCAGCAGCGTACCTGCCGCCCCCCACACGGTGACAGAGCACGCCCCTCGCCAACCACGAGCACCACCACCGCATCCGCGGGCAGTCCTGCCGCTGGGGCGGCACGGGTGGGCGGTGGGGGTACCTCCCGCTCGAGCGAAGTCGCGAGTGGGGGGAGGCACCCCGCAAGCACCCCGCCCCGGCACCGGTCACACCGAAAAACCGCGGCAGCCGCTCAGAGCGCTTCCGCGGACCTCGCCGCCCCACTGGCCGCCCGCTCCAGCTCCTCCGCCGCCCGCCCGATCCGGCGAGCCGACTCAGTGACCTGCCTACCGAGCCGCTCCGCCTCGACGAAGACCCGGACGGCGAGCACCCCGAGCACCACAAGACCCAGGAACCCCACGGCAACCGCGAACATCGGCCAGAACATAGGGCGAGCCTAGACCGTCGAGTGCAGCCGCAGTGTCCGGACCCCACCGCCGGTCAGCAGCTCCACGATCCGCTCCCCCGCCGGCTTGCGGACGGCAGCCCCGCACCGGGGGCAGGTGAAGGAGTAGAACGTGGTCCGGCTGCTGGCCCCGATGGCCAGCCGCAACGCGCTCGCGGCGAGCTCGAAGCGCTCCCGGCAGTCCGGACAGCCCGCCCGGAACATCACCGGGGCGACGCTTCTCATCCCGGCGAACGCGGACGCCGCCGTCATGCCCCGCGCTCCGGGGTTCGCCGACTCACTCAAAGCCCTCGCTCCTGCCTGTCGTCCCGGCCGCCTCGACCCCGTCGTACGCCGCCAGTGCCTCGCGGGCCGCCTGACGGGCGCTGCCGGCCAGCTCGGGCGGCTCGACTATGCGGCCGTCGCGGCCGAGCCGCAGCGCCAGCCGTCTGAGCGAGGCGGGATCGGGCGTGCGCAGAGTGATACGCAGTCCGCCGTCGGGAAGCTCATCCGCGCTGTCGTGCGGGTAGTACTCGGCAACCCAGCGCCCGCCCGGCGCGACCTCGACCACCACCTCCGGGTCCTCGGCGGCGGGCTGCACCAGTCCTTCCGACAGGTCCCGCAGCTCGACCTCGGGCGGCGCGGACGGCTCGTCGAGGATCCGGATCTCGGCGACCCGGTCGAGCCGGAAGGTGCGGCGCGCCTCGGAGCGGCGGCACCACGCCTCGACATAGGTGTGACCGACGCTGACCAGGCGGATCGGGTCGATCTCCCGCTCGGTGACCTCGTCGCGCGCGGGCGAGTAGTAGCGGATCCACAGTCTGCGGCGCTCGGCGATGGCCCGGTCGACGTCCGCGAACACGCCGCCCTCGGACTCGAAGGTCACCGAGAGACGGGAGCTGGCGCCCGCCACCTCACCGGCCGCGGTCTCCACCTTGGCGGTGGCGCGCAGCAGCGCCTGCCGGTCGCTCTCGCGCAGTCCGGGCAGCGTGGCCACCGCGCGGGCGGCGACCAGCAGGGCGGTGGCCTCGTCGGCGGCCAGCCGCAGCGGCTCGGCGGCGTCCGCGCCGAGGGCGGCCGGGTTGTGCCACCAGATGCGCTCGCCGTCGGTGTCGATGTCCAGCAGGTCACCGCCGCGGAAGCTGGTGCCGCACATGGGCAGCACATCGAGGTCGGAGACCAGCTCGTCCTCGGTGATGCCGAAGGCCCGCGCCACGTCCTCGACCCGGGCTCCGGGGCGTTCCCGCAGATACGTCACCAAGGAGAGCATCCGCCGGGTCTGGTCGATGGCGTTCACGGGCCTGACCGGTTTGCCTGCCACGTCTTGTCCGCTCCCCCTCAGCCCTTGGCCACGGCACGCAGCCGGTCCACCACGTCGGCCCGCAGCTCCGCGGGCTCCAGGACCACCACATCGGGCCCGAACTCCACCAGCCAGGCATCCAGGCCGTGGCCGTACGGAATCTCCAACTCGTCCCAGCCGTCACCGAGTTCCCGGACCGAGGTGGCCTTCGCCCGAAGGGGGTAACCGGCGTCGGAGCGCAGCCGGATGCGCGCCGAGCGGTCGGCGGTCTCCCCGGCCCAGCTCGCCACGGTCTCCCGCACGGTGACGACGTCCGGCACCGGGACGGTGAACCGGCCGCTGCGCGAGCGCACCTTGCCGGTGATCCGGGAGAGCCGGAAGACCCGCTCGGCGCCCCGGTCGCGGTCCCAGCCGGCCAGGTACCAGTGCCCGCGCCAGCACTCCAGCGCCCACGGTTCGACGTGGCGCTGCTCGGGCTGGGCGGCGTTGGCCTTGCGGTAGTCGAAGACGACAGCCCGACGGTCACGGCAGGCCAGCATCAGCGGCTCGAACGCCGCCTCGTGCACGGGGATGCGCGGTTCCAGGGCCCCGTGGGCGCCGTACGGGTCGACGTCCTCCGGGAGGCCCGCCGCGCGCAGCTTCTGCAGGGCGCCGCTGGCGGCTCCGGCGAGCCGGGCCTGTTGCCACACCTTGGCGGCGAGTCCGAGGGCGGCGGCCTCCTCGGCGTCGAGGGTGATGGGCGGCAGCCGGTTGCTGTCGCGGCGGGCGAGATAGCCGGTCTCCCCGTCGAGGTTCTCGACGGTCTCGATGACCAGTCCGAGTTCGCGCAGATCGTCCTTGTCGCGCTCGAACATCCGGTTGAAGGAGTCGTCGGACCCGGCTTCGAGATAGGCCTCGATGGACTCCCTCAGCTCGCGCTTGCTGAGCGGCCGCCGGGTCCCGAGCAGACACAGCGCCAGATTCATCAGCCGCTCGGCCTTGGCAATCGCCATCGACGCGTTTCGCCTCCCTATGGTGCTTACGACCGATGACCGTACCGTCCCGAGGTGGCGGGGTAAAAGCCGAGGGCCCATGCCCGGACAGGCATGGGCCCTTGACGATCGACTCCGGTCGGATCAGACGCCGAGCAGGTCGACCACGAAGATCAGGGTCTCACCGGGCTTGATCGCCGGGGTGGGGCTCTGGTTGCCGTAGGCGAGGTGGGCGGGGATGGTCAGCTGACGACGCCCGCCGACCTTCATGCCCTGCACGCCCTGGTCCCAGCCCTTGATGACCCGGCCGCCGCCCAGCGGGAAGCGGAAGGGGGTGCCGCGGTTCCAGCTGGCGTCGAACTCCTCGCCCGTGCTGAAGGCCACGCCGACGTAGTGAACGGTGACGGTCTGGCCGGCCTGCGCCACCTCGCCGTCGCCCTCCCAGATGTCCTTGATCTCGAGGTCCGCCGGGGGCTCGCCGCCCGGGAAGTCGATCTCGGGCTTGTCGATGCTCACGTCTAAAGCTCCTGCTTGTCTGCGGAAAGGCGAACACGCACAGTCTTACATCCTTACGACGTCACAGCTTCGCGAGGATGTCGACCGAGAAGACCAGCGTGGAGTCCTTCTTGATGTCGCTCCCCTGCGGCGGGTTGTCGCCGTAGCCCAGCTCCGGGGGGATGACGATCAGGACCCGGCTGCCGACCTTCTTGCCGGTGAGCCCCTGCGCCCAGCCCTTGACGACCTGCTGGAGCGAGAACGACGTCAGCTGCCCCCGGCCATAGGTGGAGTCGAACTCCTTGCCGCCGTCCCACAGCACGCCCTTGTACTGGACGAGGACGCTGTTGTCGGCGCCGACCTCCTCGCCGTCGCCCTCCAGGATGTAGCTCGACACGAGCTTCTTCGGCGGGTCGGTGTCGGGCACCTCGATGGAGGGCGCCTTGCCGTCGGTGTTGGTGCCGACCTTGGGCAGGTCCTTGTTGTCCTGGGCCACCTCACTGCCCTTGGCGGAGCTCTTGGCGTTGAACGTGTCCTGCACGTCGACCACGAACACCAGGGTGTCGGTGCCCTTGATACCCGCCTGCTCGTTGCCCTGCTCGCCGTAGCCCCAGGTCGGCGGTACGGCCATCTGGACGCGGCTGCCGGTCTTCTTGCCGGTGAGCGCGTAGCGCCAGCCGTCGATGATGGTGCCCTGGGCGAGCTGGATGGCCAGCGGGGTCTTGCGGTCGTAGGAGTTGTCGAACACCTTGGCGGTGCTCCACACCTGGCCCAGGTAGTTGGCGACGATGAAGTCGTTCTCGGCGACCGTCCTGCCGCCGCCCGCGATGACCGTCTTGACCGCGAGGTCCTTGGACGGGTCACCGGTGCCCTTGGCGACCGTCGGCTTCTCACCGAACTTCGTGCCCGCCGTGATGGCCGGCAGCGGTCCGTCGACGATCTTCGGCGACGGCGCGGCGGACGTCTCCGGCGCCGACGGCGACGCGCTGTCGCTGGCCTTGTCCGAGTCGGACCCGTCGTCGCCGCACGCGGCGAGGGTGGCCAGTCCAGCAGGAACGGCAATGAGAAGTGAGCGTCGGCGCACGGTGGGGGCCTCGTAATCATCGATCTTGTGGATGGCGTCCGCGCAACTCTACGGCGTGAGAAGGGCGCCGCACTGTGTAACGTGCGGCGCCCGTGTGACGTTCCGGGGATTCCGGGGTCCCTGACGGAACGCGTGTCTCACATTCCGGCGATCAGCTTCTCCACCCGCTCGTCGACCGAACGGAACGGGTCCTTGCACAACACGGTGCGCTGGGCCTGGTCGTTGAGCTTGAGGTGCACCCAGTCGACGGTGAAGTCGCGGCGCTGCTCCTGGGCGCGCCGGATGAAGTCGCCCCGCAGTCGGGCGCGAGTGGTCTGCGGCGGTACGGACTTGCCCTCGAAGATCTTCAAATCATTGCAGATCCGGGCGGCTTGTCCCTTCTTCTCCAGCAGGTAGTAAAGACCTCGCCGACGGTGGATGTCGTGGTAGGCGAGGTCTATCTGCGCGACCCGGGGGTGCGACATGGTCATGTTGTGCTTGGCCCGGTACCGCTCGAGGAGCTTGTACTTCATGACCCAGTCGATCTCGGTGCCGATGCGGTCGAGGTCCTCGGACTCGATCGCGTCCAGCGTACGGCCCCACAGCTCGAGCACCTGCTCGACGGTGCCGGTGCGGATGCCGCGGCGCTCGCAGAAGTCCAGCGCCTTCTCGTAGTACTCGCGCTGCACCTCCAGCGCGGATGCCTCCCGGCCGCTGGCCAGACGCACCTTCCTGCGCCCGGTGATGTCGTGGCTGACCTCGCGGATCGCCCGGATGGGGTTCTCCAGGGTGAGGTCACGCATCACGGTGCCCGCCTCGATCATGCGCAGCACCAGGTCGGTGGCGCCGACCTTGAGCAGCATGGTCGTCTCGGACATGTTCGAGTCGCCCACGATGACGTGCAGGCGGCGGTAGCGCTCGGCGTCCGCGTGCGGCTCGTCACGCGTGTTGATGATCGGCCGGGACCGGGTCGTCGCCGAGGAGACGCCCTCCCAGATGTGCTCGGCGCGCTGGCTGACGCAGTAGACGGCGCCGCGCGGCGTCTGGAGCACCTTGCCCGCGCCGCACAGCAGCTGCCTGGTCACCAGGAACGGGATGAGGATGTCCGCGAGCCGCGAGAACTCCCCGTGCCGGGCCACGAGGTAATTCTCGTGGCAGCCGTAGGAGTTGCCGGCGGAGTCGGTGTTGTTCTTGAAGAGGTAGACGTCGCCCGCGATTCCCTCCTCGTGCAGGCGTCGTTCGGCGTCCACCAGGAGTCCTTCGAGAATGCGCTCGCCGGCCTTGTCGTGGGTGACCAGTTCGGTCACGTTGTCACATTCCGGTGTTGCGTATTCGGGATGTGACCCCACGTCGAGATAGAGGCGGGCGCCGTTCCGCAGAAAGACATTGCTGCTTCGGCCCCATGACACGACACGGCGGAAGAGGTACCGCGCCACCTCGTCAGGCGACAGGCGGCGCTGTCCCCTGAACGTGCACGTGACGCCGTACTCGTTCTCCAGCCCGAAAATGCGGCGGTCCATGAGGGAACATTACGCCCGATCCCCCGAGCTGAAACGAGGTTCGAGGGCACGGTTCGGATCATTTTCGGAACGAGCCGCAACCACCGCCCTCCCGGCGGGAGCTGCCATTACCCGACTCGTGGCGATCAAAACCACCAGGGACACGCCACCCGCGGCACCGGGCACGGCGAAGCCCCACAGTGCCCCGCCCGTCTCGACCACCGGACCGGTGAGGCCCGTGCCGACCGACGCGCCGACGGTGAAGGTCGTCACCAGCCAGGAGAAGGCCTCCGTGACGGTCCCGCGCGGCGCGTGCCGGTCGACGAGCACGAACGCGCAGGCGATCGCCGGCGCCAGGAAGAGCCCGGCGACGACGGTGAGCAGCGTCATGGCCGGCGGACCGGGCATCAGCATCAGCGGCAGGTAGCACAGCGCCAGAAGGGCCACGATCACCTGCAGCCGCCGCGCGGGCTCGCCGGCCCACTGCCGCGCCCCGTACGCCACACCGCCGATCAGGGCGCCCAGCCCGATGCCCGCCATCAGCCAGCCGTACACGTGGTCGCCGCCGTGCTCGTCCGCGTACGTCATGGCCGCCACGGTGATGGACCCCAGCGCCATGCCCACCGCCAGAAAGGCGCCCAGCAGTGCGAGGAGCCCCGGCGAGCGCAGGGCACCCAGCCAGTGGGCCTCGCGGGGCGCCGACCGCCAGGCGCGCGAGGGCGGCGAGAGAACGACGGAGAGCGCACCGAGCACCCCGATGGCGTTCAGCACGAGCAGCGCGGCCTGGGCGGACCACAGCGAGGCGCACACCGTCACCAGCAGCGGTCCGACGGTGAACATCACCTCCTGGGCCACGGCGTCCATGGCGTAGGCCCGGTGGACGTGGTCCTCCTTGGGCAGTACGGAGGCCCACAGCGCCCGCAGCCCGCCCTCCAGCGGCGGTGTGAAGAGGCCCCCCGCGGCGACGGCTCCGTAGGCCACCGCCGGCGGCTCGGTTCCCACGAAGGCGAACAGTGCCATCGCCAGCGCGGAGAGCACGGCGGCGGGCAGCTGCACCCGCGGCTGCCCGCGCAAATCCACCAGCCGTCCCAGCACGGGCTGTCCGACGGCGTTGGCGACGCCGTACACGGCCGCCAGGGCACCGGCGAGGCTGTACGTGCCGCCCTCGGCGCGCACGAACAGAACGATCGCGATAGCGGCGGTCGCGTTGGGCAGCCGCCCCACGAGGGTGCCGACCAGCAGCCGGGAGGCGTGCCGTGCCCGGAGGATCTCCAGGTATCCCGTGGCCATGCCGGCTCCTCCGCTGGAAGTTTTACGTATAACTACGGCTTCCATACGTACCATGTCGGCTGTCCACCAGTCCAGACGAAGGAGCGGCCCGACGATGCCCCGAGCCGGCACCCGCCCCACGAGCCGGGACGTCGCCCGGGCCGCCGGCGTCTCCCAGGCCGCGGTCTCCCTGGTCCTCGGCGACAAGTGGCGCGGCCGGGTCTCCGAAGCCACGGCGGAGCGCGTCCGCGAGGCCGCGCGCACCCTGGGCTACCGCCCGAACCTGGCCGCCCGCAATCTCCGCCTGGGCCGCACCCGTACGGTCCTCCTGGTCGTCCCCGCCCTCACGACGGAGTTCTTCGCGGGCGTCTACACCGGGGCCGCCCGAGTGGCCGCCCAGCACGGCTTCGGCGTGGTCCTCTATCCGTCCCCCGAGGGCATCGGCCCCGCCCGCGACCCCTTCGCGTCCGCCCAGTCGGCCCTGGACGGCGTGATCGCCTCCTCCATGGCCGCGGAGGCCCTCACCGCGATCCGCGGCGACCAGCTCCCGCTGGTGATGCTGGACAGCGACCCCGGGGGCAGCGTGGGCGCGGCGACGGTCAACCTCGACATCGCGGACGGTGTCCGGCAGGTCACGGACCACCTGCTCGGCCTGGGCCACCGCCGCTTCCTGCACCTGGCGGCGGACGTGGCGTCCTGGACGTTCGAGGTGCGCGCACGGGAGCTGGCGGCGCGGCTGCGGGCGGTGCCGGGCGCGTCGTTGCGCACGGCGCGGGCGCCGATCTCCATCCGGGGGGCGGAGGCCTCCGCGGAGGCGGCGCTGTCGTTGACGCCGGACCGGGCGACCGCGGTCGTCTGCGACGACGACCAGCTGGCGGCGGGCGTGTACAAGGCGGCACGGCGGCTGGGGCTGCGGGTGCCGGAGGAACTGTCCGTCACCGGGATCGACGATCTGGCGCTGGCGACGGCGATCGATCCGGAGCTGACGACTGTGCGGCTGGATGCGGAGCTGTTCGGGGAGCGGGGGATGGGGGCGTTGCTGGCCGTGCTGGAGGGGCGTGATCCCTCGGCCAGCGACATCCCGGTCGACCTGGTCGTACGCGGCTCAACAGCGAGGGCACCAGGCTGAAGCGGCGGCCCCACGCGCCCCCGGCACCTGAACGCCGGCCCCCGTGGGCCCCGGCCCCCCCCGGGGGGTGTTTACGCAGCCCGGCGCCGGCGGGGTGCCTCCCCCACCGCCCACCCGTGCCGCCCCAGCGGCTCGACTGCCCGCGGAAGGCGGGAGCGGCGGTGCGGGGGCGGCAGGGGACCGCCTGCGGCGGGGAGGGGACGGGGTGGGGGTGTCCGCCCGCAGTGGCTGGCGCGTCCGCACCCCGCACCCCACCAACAAGCCCCATCGCGCCAGTCCGAGGACGGACACCCCCACCCCGGCCCCGCACCACCCACCCACCGCGGGCGCTACGCGCACCCCCACCCCACCCGCACCTGCGCCGCAGGCGTAGGACGCGCACCCCCACCGCAGGTGTTACTCGACGTCTCCGCCGGAGTCCGTGTCGGCCTCCGTGTCGGTCTCCGCCTCGGAGGCCGTCTCCGCGCCGCCCGCCTCCAGCAGACGCGCCAGCTGCCGCCCGCCAATCCGCTTGAACTTCCGCTTCTGCGGCCGCGTCCGGTCCAGCACCGCCACCTCCAGCCGCTCCGCGGGAATCTCCCGCTCACTGCCGTTGGTGTCCCGCGACAGCGACTGCACCGCCAGCTTCAGCGCCTCCGCCAGCGTCATCCCGTCCCGGTGCCGCTGATCGAGGTACCCGCTGATCTGCTCCGCGTTGCCGCCCACGGCCACCGAGCCGTGCTCGTCCACGATGGACCCGTCGTGCGGCAGCCGGTAGATCTGGTCCTGCTCCGGGGTCTCCCCGACCTCGGCGACGACCAGCTCCACCTCGTAGGGCTTCTCCCCCACACTCGAGAAGATCGTCCCCAGCGTCTGCGCGTACACGTTCGCCAGACCCCGGGCCGTCACATCGTCCCGGTCGTAGGTGTAGCCCCGCAGATCGGCGTACCGCACGCCCCCGATCCGCAGATTCTCGTACTCGTTGTACTTACCGGCCGCGGCGAACCCGATCCGGTCGTAGATCTCGCTGAACTTGTGCAGCGCACGGGACGGGTTCTCGCCGACGAACACGATCCCGTCGGCGTACTGCAGCACAACAAGGCTGCGACCACGGGCGATGCCTTTCCGGGCGTACTCCGCCCGGTCCGCCATCGCCTGCTGGGGTGAGACATAGAACGGCGTCGACACCGGTTATCCGTCCCTTTCTGTCGAAGTCACTGGACCACCCTGAACAACCAAACCGCAACCGCTCGCGCCGCTCCTACAGCAGCGAGGCCCGCGGACCGTCCGGCTGCTCCAGCCGCCGCTCCAGCACCGACCGGGCGATGTCGGACGCCTCGTCCTCGGTGAGCCGGCGGAAGCCGTCCTCGGTGATCACGGTGACGATCGGATAGATCCGGCGGGCGACATCGGGACCACCGGTCGCCGAGTCGTCGTCTGCCGCGTCGTACAGCGCCTGCACCACCAGCGTGGTGGCCTCGGCCTCACTCAGGTCGTCCCGGAACAGCTTCTTCATCGCACCGCGCGCGAAGACGGAGCCGGAACCGGTGGCGGCGTATCCCTGCTCCTCGGAACGCCCGCCCGTGACGTCGTAGGAGAAGATCCGCCCCTTCTCCCGGTCCACGTCGAACCCCGCGAACAGCGGCACCACGGCCAGGCCCTGCATGGCCATGCCCAGATTCGAACGGATCATCGTCGACAGCCGGTTCGCCTTGCCCTCCAGCGACAGCTGCGCGCCCTCGACCTTCTCGAAGTGCTCCAGCTCCAGCTGGAACAGCTTCACCATCTCCACGGCCAGCCCCGCCGTACCGGCGATGCCCACCGCGGAGTACTCATCTGCGGGGAACACCTTCTCGATGTCCCGCTGCGCGATGACGTTCCCCATCGTGGCCCGCCGGTCACCGGCGAGCACGACGCCGCCCGGGAAGGTCACGGCCACGATGGTGGTCCCGTGCGGCGCTTCGATCACGCCTTTCACGGGCGGCAACGACCTCTTGCCCGGCAGCAGTTCCGGCTGGTGCTCGGAGAGAAAGTCCATGAACGAGGAAGACCCTGGCGTCAGGAAGGCAGCCGGCAGACGCCCGGTGCTACGAGTGTTGGCTTCCACGAAGTTCCTTCCAGGTAGGCAGCTGCCCGACGAACAGCGTCGGGATCATCTCCCAACTTGCCGATGGCCGAATTGCAGTTGAAGCACGGTACGCCACGGACCCTACCCGTCCCACGGCAATGATCCACATATTCGACGAAGCCTTTCGGGCTGCTCCCGCAGCACGAACGGCGGCTCCCACAGCGCGAACGCTGCCCGCGGCCGGCCCATCCCGGTCCGCGGACAGCGCCCCACGCCACTGTGGG
The DNA here is from genome assembly GCF_055571035.1 of Streptomyces malachitofuscus. Taxonomy (NCBI): domain Bacteria; kingdom Bacillati; phylum Actinomycetota; class Actinomycetes; order Kitasatosporales; family Streptomycetaceae; genus Streptomyces; species Streptomyces malachitofuscus. Next base: position 236,997 of record NZ_JBVIGA010000004.1, read on the forward strand.
TTCTCACCCCGAATGTCACCCGGGCTCTCGCCCGGAACGCCACCGGATCCTTCGATGATCCGAAGGCTACTGGCCACCCTTTTGAACGAAGGACCTCACGAAGTCCTCGGCGTTGGCCTCGAGGACGTCGTCGATCTCGTCCAGGACGTCGTCCACGTCCTCGCTCAGCTTTTCCTGCCGCTCCTTGAGGTCCTCCGAAGCCTGCGTCTCCGCCGCCTGCTCCTCGACCTCCTCGGTGGACCGGGTGGCCTTCTGCTGTCCGCCGCCGGTGTCCTTGGTCGCCATCACCCTCACCCCGCTCGGTTCGCCCGACACACTTGCTCGGTCAAGATCAGACCCTACAAGCCGGGTCCGACAATGCCCCCGCAGTTGCTCCAACGTACGGGGACCACCTCGATGATTCCCGGACCCGGCGTTTTCCACCCTGTCCGGCCGGCCCTTCCCGGGGTACCCCGATACCCGCTCAGTTCCCCGACAACACCCTGACCAGGTCCTCTGCCGTGCGGCAGCGGTCGAGGAGCTCCTTGACGTGATTACGCGTTCCGCGAAGCGGTTCCAGGGTTGGGACCCGCTGGAGCGAGTCCCGGCCCGGCAGATCGAAGATCACCGAGTCCCAGGAGGCCGCCGCGACATCGTCCGCGTACTGCTCCAGGCACCGCCCGCGGAAGTACGCACGGGTGTCCTCAGGAGGCGCCGTGCGGGCCCGCTCGACCTCGCCCTCGTCCAGCAGCCGCTTCATGCGCCCGCGGGCCACCAGACGGTTGTACAGGCCCTTCTCGGGGCGCACGTCGGCGTACTGCAGGTCCACCAGGTGCAGCCGGGCGGCGTCCCAGTCCAGGCCGTCCCTGCGGCGGTAGCCCTCCATGAGCTCCCGCTTGGCGACCCAGTCCAGCTCTCCGGCCAGGCTCATCGGGTCGTTCTCCAGCCGGGTGACCGTGTCCTCCCAGCGGGCCAGCACGTCCTTGGTCTGGTCGTCGGCGTCCGCCCCGAACCGCTCCTCCACGTACTTGCGGGCCAGCTCGAAGTACTCCATCTGGAGCTGCACCGCGGTCAGCGTCCGCCCGCTGCGCAGCGTGACGAGCCGCTTCAGCGTGGGGTCGTGCGAGACCTGGTGCAGGGTCCGCACGGGCTGGTCGACCGCCAGGTCCACCGCGATGAAGCCGTCCTCGATCATGGACAGCACCAGAGCCGTCGTGCCCAGCTTCAGATACGTCGAGATCTCGGACAGGTTCGCGTCTCCGATGATCACATGCAGCCGCCGGTACTTCTCGGCGTCGGCGTGCGGCTCGTCGCGTGTGTTGATGATGGGCCGCTTCAGCGTCGTCTCCAGGCCCACCTCGACCTCGAAGTAGTCCGCGCGCTGGCTGATCTGGAACCCGTGCTCGTGGCCGTCCTGCCCGATGCCCACGCGGCCGGCGCCGGTGAAGACCTGGCGGGAGACGAAGAACGGCGTCAGGTGGCGCACGATGTCCGAGAAGGGGGTCTCCCGCTTCATCAGGTAGTTCTCGTGCGTCCCGTAGGAGGCGCCCTTGTTGTCGGTGTTGTTCTTGTAGAGGTGGATCGGCTGGGCGCCGGGAAGCTGGGCCGCCCGCTCCGCCGCCTCGGCCATGACCCGCTCCCCGGCCTTGTCCCAGAGGACGGCGTCGCGCGGGTTCGTGACCTCGGGCGCGCTGTACTCCGGATGGGCGTGGTCCACGTAGAGCCGCGCGCCGTTGGTCAGGATGACGTTGGCCAGGCCGATGTCCTCGTCGGTGAGCTGGCTGGCGTCGGCGGCCTCACGGGCGAGGTCGAAGCCTCGCGCGTCCCGCAGAGGATTCTCCTCCTCGAAGTCCCAGCGGGCCCGGCGGGCCCGGTGCATCGCCGCCGCGTAGGCGTTCACGATCTGGGACGAGGTGAGCATGGCATTGGCGTTGGGGTGGCCGGGGACGGAGATCCCGTACTCCGTCTCGATGCCCATTACTCGCCGTACGGTCATGCGGCCCTCCTTGCCCGGCGGCGTCCCCGGTCGGGGGCGCTGCTGTACCGCTGGCGCTCCGGTGCGTGTGCGGTGCCCGTCCCCGCACTGCGCGACTCGGCGGTACGGACGAGCCTAGAACGCCTTCGCCCTGGTGGGGAGATCATTTGCGTCATTGCTGTGCTCCAGCCGTGGCCCCGAAAAACAGTCGGCTGCGGGTACCCCGCTGAGGGCACCCGCAGCCGCCCTGGCTTTTACAGGTACTGACCGGTATTCGCCACGGTGTCGATGGAGCGTCCGGTGTCCGCGCCCTGCTTTCCGGTGATGAGCGTACGGATGTACACAATCCGCTCGCCCTTCTTTCCGGAGATACGGGCCCAGTCGTCCGGGTTGGTGGTGTTGGGCAGGTCCTCGTTCTCCTTGAACTCGTCCACGCAGGCCTGGAGCAGGTGCGAGACGCGGAGACCCTTCTGGTTCTTCTCCAGGAAGTCCTTGATCGCCATCTTCTTGGCGCGGCCCACGATGTTCTCGATCATGGCGCCGGAATTGAAGTCCTTGAAGTACAGGACTTCCTTGTCGCCGTTGGCGTAGGTGACTTCCAGGAAGCGGTTCTCCTCCGATTCGGCGTACATCTGTTCCACCGCGGTCTGGATCATGCTCTGGACCGTCATGGACTTGTCGCCGGCGTGCTCGGTGAGGTCGTCGCCGTGCAGCGGGAGACGTTCGGTGAGGTACTTGCCGAAGATGTCCTTGGCCGCTTCGGCGTCCGGGCGCTCGATCTTGATCTTCACGTCCAGACGGCCGGGCCGCAGGATGGCGGGGTCGATCATGTCCTCACGGTTGGAGGCGCCGATCACGACCACGTTCTGCAGGCCCTCCACGCCGTCGATCTCGGCGAGCAGCTGCGGGACGATGGTGTTCTCCACGTCCGAGCTGACGCCGGAGCCACGGGTGCGGAAGAGGGACTCCATCTCGTCGAAGAAGACGATGACGGGGGTGCCCTCGCTGGCCTTCTCCCGGGCCCGCTGGAAGACCAGGCGGATCTGCCGCTCGGTCTCGCCGACGTACTTGTTCAGCAGCTCGGGGCCCTTGATGTTGAGGAAGAAGCTCTTGCCGGCGGCCTGGCCGGTGACCTCGGCGACCTTCTTGGCCAGCGAGTTGGCGACGGCCTTGGCGATGAGCGTCTTGCCGCATCCGGGGGGCCCGTACAGCAGCACACCCTTGGGCGGCCGCAGTTCGTGCTCCTTGAACAGGTCCGGGTAGAGGTAGGGCAGCTCGACCGCGTCGCGGATGGCCTCGATCTGGTTGCCGAGGCCGCCGATCTGCTCGTATCCGATGTCGGGGACTTCCTCGAGGACGAGCTCCTCGACCTCGCTCTTCGGTACCACCTCGTAGACGTAGCCCGAGCGGGGCTCCATGAGCAGGGCGTCGCCGGGGCGGATGGTGACGTCCAGCAGCGGCTCGGCGAGCCGTACCACCCGCTCCTCGTCGGTGTGCCCGAGCACCAGGGCCCGCTCGCCGTCCTCGAGGATCTCCTTGAGGGTGACGATGTCGCCGACGCGCTCGAACTCCATGGCCTCGACCACGTTGAGCGCTTCGTTGAGCATCACTTCCTGGCCGCGCCTGAGCTCCTCGAGCTCGACGCCGGGGCTGACGTTCACCCGCAGCTTTCTGCCGCCGGTGAAGATGTCGGCCGTGCCGTCCTCGTTCGCCGTGAGGAAGACACCGAAGCCGGCCGGGGGCTGTGCGAGCCGGTCGACCTCTTCCTTGAGGGCCACGATCTGGTCACGGGCCTCACGGAGCGTGCCCGCGAGTCGTTCGTTCTGGGCGGACACGCCGGCCAGGTTGGTCTGCAGCTCGACGATCCGCTCTTCGAGAATCCTCGTGTGTCGCGGAGAGTCGGCGAGCTTGCGTCGCAGGACGGCGATCTCCTGCTCAAGGTAGGCGATCTGCCCGGCCGGGTCGTCGGACCCGCGTCCCGGGCGGATGCCGCGGTTCATGTCGTCGTCGTGGGCTGCCACGGTCCTCACCTCCTCCAAGGGGAGCTGGACGCTTCCAGACCCTACCTGGGCGGGTGTCGATTGAAACCCCTAGATCACAAAGACGGTCGGGGTGTGTCCGATCTTCACCCTTGCGCTCTCCCTCACGCCAGGGGAATACCCACCGAAGATGATTGGAACCCAGGCGAAGGTAGGGTCGAGGTGTTCAACACCCGTCGGAGCTGGCCGGATTCCCGCTCGGCCCGGCGCTGGAAACGGCAGGAGAGATGAGCGTGCAGCAGGATGCCGGAGTCGGCGGCGAGGCCCTGGAGGTCTGGATCGACCAGGACCTGTGTACCGGCGACGGCATCTGCGCCCAGTACGCGCCCGAGGTGTTCGAGCTGGACATCGACGGCCTGGCCTATGTGAAGAGCCCGCAGGACGAGTTGCTGCAGGACAGGGGCGCGACAACGCCTGTGCCGCTGCCGCTCCTCACGGATGTGATCGACTCCGCGAAGGAGTGCCCGGGCGAGTGCATCCACGTCCGCCGGGTGTCGGACGGGACCGAGGTCCACGGGCCGGACGCCGGGTGACCGTTATGGCACGGCGCGTCACGACTGTCTGATTTCTCACACTCCGGGGTCGCGCACCCCGACGCCCGCCCGCGCGCGGGTCACACGCTCCTGGCTCCGGACGGGGCGGACCGCACGAACGACCCGTCCGCCCACCGCCACTTGACGCTCTCGCGCACATCGGGACAGCAACTGGGCACGTCCTCGGACGAGTAGCCGAGGAGGGTGGCGGTGACCTCCCCGTCGCGTACGGCGAAGTCGTCGACGTTGGTGCGGTCCTGGGGGTCGGCGAGGGTGGCGACCACGCGCGGCGCGGTGCCGGCGGCGGCCCGGGTGATGACGTACACGCCGTCGGGCGGGGTGCCCATGGGGGCGTCGCAGTGCACCACCGCGACCGTCTCCGGCCGCCCGTCGCCGTCGAGGTCGCCGGATGCCTTCTTCTTCACCACCGTCTTCACCGGGCCGCAGTCGAGGGGGAACTCGACGGCCGCCGGGTCGGGCGGGGCGATGTGCGCGGGGGCGCTCTTCGTCTGCGGGTCCGGAGGCGGGGCCGCGGTCGCGGCGTCGGGCCCCAGGACGGAGGAGAGCGCCACGACACCGGCGAGGGCCGTGGCGGTGGCGACCCAGTGGATCGGGCGTGCGTGCGTGTGAGCGAGCTCCGGGACGGCGGATGGCTGCACGAGGAGTGTCTCCTGTGAGGGCTGTGCCGGTGGGGGTGGCCAGCATCGTGCCACACGTCACAGTTCGGGGGGAACGGCGGGGTGTGCGGTTTCGGTGGGGAGAACCGGAAGTCAACGCGAAAGCGCCGTGGCGCAGTTCCGAGCGGTTGTCGGGAACTGCGCCACGGCGCCCGTACGTTGTGGGGGCGACGGACCGCGTCAGCGGGCGGCGCCTCCGTCGGCGTTGGGGCCGGCGTAGTCCTCGCCGTAGGCGCCCTTGGCGGGGCGGCGGCGGCGCATGGGCGGCTCGACGCCGTCGGCGAGGCGGCGGGCGGTGAGCAGGAAGCCGGTGTGGCCGATCATCCGGTGGTCCGGGCGGACGGCCAGGCCCTCGATGTGCCAGTTGCGGATCATCGTCTCCCAGGCGGTCGGCTCGTTGAAGCAGCCGATCTCGCGGATGGACTCGACGGTCCGGGCCAGCTGGGTGGTGGTGGCGACGTAGCAGCAGAGGATGCCGCCGGGGACGAGCGCCTTGGAGACGGCCTCCAGGCACTCCCAGGGAGCGAGCATGTCGAGGATGACGCGGTCGACGTCGGTGTCGGACAGGTTGTCCTGGAGGTCGCCGACGGTGAGCTGCCAGGCGGGGTGCGGTCCGCCGAAGTAGCGCTCGACGTTCTGCCGGGCGATGTCGGCGAAGTCCTCGCGGCGCTCGTAGGAGTGCAGCATGCCCCGGTCGCCGATGGCGCGCAGCAGGAAGCTGCTGAGCGAGCCGGAGCCGACGCCGGCCTCGACGACGCGCGCGCCGGGGAAGATGTCGGCGAAGGCGAGGATCTGCCCCGCGTCCTTCGGGTAGACGACGGCTGCCCCGCGGGGCATGGACAGGACGTAGTCGGGGAGCAGGGGGCGCAGCGCGAGGTAGGCGACGTTCCCGGTGGTGCGGACAACGCTGCCCTCGGGAGCACCGATCAGTTCGTCGTGGGGGAAGGAACCCTTGTGGGTGTGGAAATTCTTCCCGGCCTCGAGCGTGAACGTGTAGTGGCGGCCCTTGGGGTCGGTCAGCTGAACCTGGTCCCCGACCTTGAAGGGCCCGCGCCTGCGGGCGGCACCGGTCGGTTCGGACATGTGACCAGCCTACCGTTCCCCGGGGCCCGTCCCGACCGTGGGCGCCCGGTGCGGGTCCGCGTGGCCGCGCGCGGTTCGCCGCGCCGTTTCGGGGCCCGGTTCAGCTGGGCCGTGCCATGGCCTTGACGAAGGCTCGTTCCACGTCCGCGGCGGACAGGACGCCGTAGATCTCGCCCGTCTCCTCGACCACGAGGTACTCGGTGGCCGGTGCCGCGCGCAGGGCGTCCAGGAGGTCCTCTCCGGCGAGCTCCGCGGAGACGCGCATGCCGTCGGTGAGGTCCTGGGCGAGGCCGCTGACCGGGACCCAGGGGCGGCGGTGTTCGGGGACGCCGACGATGGCCGCCTCACGGACCAGGGAGAGGGGCACGCCGTCGGCGTCGACGACGACCAGGGCCCGGGCCCCGGCGGCGTTGGCGCGGCGCAGGGCCTCGGAGAGGGGGGTGTCGCTCTCGACGGGTACGGCGCGGCGGGTGAGCGTGCGGGCGCGCAGCTCGGGCAGGTGTTCCCGCAGCCGGGCCATGCGCAGGCTGTTGCCGGCGCCGGTCCAGATGATCGCGGCGAGGATGGCGGCGAGCAGGGCGTCCAGGACGGTGTCCATGCCGACGTTGTCGACGGCGTCGGAGCCGAGGGCCCCGGACTGGGTGAGCAGCGGCAGACCGATCAGGACGGAGACGGCGAGGGCGCGGCCCACCCAGGCGGCGGCGATGGTGCCGGTCATCGGCTTGCCGCTGATGGCCCAGACGACGGCGCGGAGCATGCGGCCGCCGTCGAGGGGGAGGCCGGGCAGGAGGTTGAAGACGGCGACGATGAGGTTGGAGATCATCAGGCCGGCCAGCAGCACCCCGGGGACGCTGCTGGGGTCGACCGCGAGCAGGGCCAGGTAGAACAGGCCGGACAGCACCAGGGAGAGCAGGGGGCCGACGAAGGCCAGCACGAACTCCCGGCCGGGTGTCTCGGCCTCCTTCTCGATCTCGGAGACACCGCCGAAGAACTGCAGCTGGATGCGGCGCACCGGCAGTTTGAAGCGGAGGGCGGCGAGGGTGTGGGCGAGCTCGTGGACGAGCACGGAGGCGTAGAAGGCGACCGCGAAGAACAGGGAGACCAGATAGCTGGCGGCGCCGAGTTCGGGCAGGACGCGGTCGATCTGTCCGCCGAAGACCCAGGTGATGAGGATGGCGACGAGGAACCAGCTGGGCGCCACGTACACGGGTACCCCGAAGGGCCGCCCCATCAGCAGTCCGCCCCGCTTCCGCTCCTCCGGTCGCTGCGGGCCGGGGCCCTGGCCGCCGCCGGAGTGGGCCGGCGTGCGGTGGGCGTGGTGCCGTGCCTCGGGGGCGCCGGCGGGCGGAGCGGCCGGCGCGCCCTGGCCTGCGGCGGGGACGTCGGGACGGTCGGCTCCGGGCGGCGCGCCCTCCTGCGGCCCGGGCGTGGGGCTCGGGTCCGCGGGGGCGGTGTGGTCGGTGGCGTCCGCGCCCTGGGCGCCGTGACCGGCCTCGGCGGGAGGTGACGGGGGTCCGGCCGTGCGGGCGTCGTCGGCGGGCGGTGAGGAAGGTTCCTGCGCGCGGGTGCCGTCGGCGGGCTCGGCCGGGGGCGTGGGGTGTGCGCCGGTCCCGGGGAGGGCGTCGTCGGTGGCCGGGGCCTGGGGCCCTGTGCGGTCGGCCGACTCGTCGTTGCCGGGCCGCGGCTGCCCGCGCCCGCCGCTTACATCCACCGGTGTCCCCTCGTTCGCTGCGTATCCCGCGCCTGCCGGACGGGAGGTCTCACGTCGATGGTATGCGGCGATCGCCGCCCGTTCCGCCCCGGCACCCCTGTCTCTACCCCCTCCTTCCCCTTCTCTCCCTTCGGTCACGCCGCACTGTCGGTGGTGGGCCGTAAGGTCTGTGGTCATGGAGACGAGCACCGAGGGCGCGGCGCGGCCCGACAGCAGCGCGGTCACGGCGGGGACGGCAGTGGACGCGGTCGTGGTGACCGGGGCTTCCGTCATACCGCCGGCGTCGCTGTCCCCTTCGCGTGCGAGCGACTTCATGCAGTGTCCGCTGCTGTACCGGTTCCGGGTGATCGACCGGCTGCCGGAGAAGCCGAGCGAGGCGGCGACCAGGGGCACGCTGGTGCACGCGGTGCTGGAGCGGCTCTTCGACGCCCCCGCGGCCGAGCGCACCGCGCCGCGGGCGAAGGCGCTGGTCCCGGGCCAGTGGGACCGGCTGCGCGAGACCCGCCCGGAGGTCGTGGAGCTGTTCGCCGACGACCCGGACGGCGAGCGGCTCGCCCGCTGGCTGACGGAGGCGGAGACGCTGGTCGAGCGCTGGTTCGCGCTGGAGGATCCGAGCCGGCTGGAGCCCGCGGAGCGGGAGCTGTTCGTCGAGGCGGAGCTGGAGTCGGGGCTGCGGCTGCGCGGCATCATCGACCGGGTCGACGTGGCGCCCACCGGCGAGGTGCGGATCGTCGACTACAAGACGGGCAAGGCCCCCCGCCCGGAGTATGCCGAGGGTGCCCTGTTCCAGATGAAGTTCTACGCGCTGGTCGTCTGGCGTCTGAAGCAGGTGATCCCGCGCCGGCTCCAGCTCGTCTATCTGGGCAGCGGTGACGTGCTGACCTACGACCCGGTGCGCGCCGATCTGGAGCGGGTCGAGCGCAAGCTGCTCGCGCTGTGGGACGCGATCCGGCTGGCGACGGAGACGGGTGACTGGCGTCCGCGTCCGACGAAGCTGTGCGGCTGGTGCGACCACCAGGCCCACTGTCCGGAGTTCGGCGGCACTCCCCCGCCGTATCCTCTCCCCGTGAGGGCGGCTGAGTCGGGCGGGGGCCATCAGGGCAGAATGGGGCCGGACTAGCGAAGGAGACTTACGTGGCCATCCGCGTCCTACTGGTCGACGACCAGCCGCTGCTGCGCACCGGGTTCCGGATGATTCTGGAGGCCGAGCAGGACCTCGCGGTCGTCGGCGAGGCCGGAGACGGCCTCCAGGCCCTGGACCAGGTGCGGGCGCTGCAGCCCGATGTGGTGCTGATGGACATCCGCATGCCGCGGATGGACGGGGTGGAGGCGACCCGGCAGATCACCGGGCCCGAACGGAACGGGCCGGCGAAGGTGCTGGTGCTGACGACGTTCGACCTCGACGAGTACGTGGTGGAGGCCCTGAAGGCGGGGGCCAGCGGCTTCCTGCTGAAGGACGCCCCGGCCAATGAGCTGGTGCAGGCGATCCGCGTGGTGGCCGCCGGGGAGGCGATGCTCGCGCCGAGCATCACGCGCCGGCTGCTGGACAAGTACGCCACGCATCTGCCCTCCGGTGACGAGCCCGTGCCGGACACGCTGCACACGCTGACCGAGCGTGAGGTGGAGGTGCTGAAGCTGGTGGCGCGCGGGCTGTCCAACGCGGAGATCGCCGCCGATCTGTTCGTCAGCGAGACCACCGTGAAGACGCATGTCGGTCATGTGCTGACCAAGCTGGGCCTGCGCGACCGGGTGCAGGCCGCGGTCTACGCCTACGAGAGCGGGCTGGTGCGCCCCGGCGCGCAGTAGCCGCGACAGGTGCGACAGGACGAGGGCGCCCTCCCGGCCGGGAGGGCGCCCTCGTCGTGCTCGTGCGGCGTCAGCTCTTGCTGAGCTCCCAGAACCGGAACACGGTCGAGGCGTCGAGGCAGTACTCCACGCCGTACACACCGTCCTGGACGACCGCGTACTGCTTGGCCTGCCAGACCGGGAGGACGGGGATGTCCTCCGCGACGATGTCCTGGACCCGGCCGAAGTCCTTGTCGGTGGCGGCGCGGTCCCGCTGGGCGGCGGTGCGCGGGAGGAGTGACTCGGTGATCGTGCTGTTGTCGTAGTGGTTGTCCAGCACGTTGCCCTCGCCGAAGAAGGGCCCGGTGAAGTTGTCGGCGTCCGGGTAGTCCGGGACCCATCCCTTGACGTAGACGCCGTACTTGCCGGCGGCGATGTCCTTCTCGTACTGGGCGAAGGGGACGGACTCGACGTCGGCGTCGAAAAGGCCGCTGGCGTTGAGCTGTCCGGCGATCGCCTGCAGTTCCTGGTCGGTGGCCGGGCCGTAGCGGGACGGGGTGGACCACAGGGTCAGCTTCACCTTGCCGCTGATGCCCTCCCTCTCCAGTGCCGCGGCGGCCTTGGACTTGGAGGGGCGGGCGCCGTAGGTGTCGAAGAAGGCCGTGTTGTGGCCCGCGACACCGGCGGGGATGATCGAGTAGAGCGGGGTGGCGGTGCCCTCGTAGACGTCCCGGATGAGGGCGTCGCGGTCGAGGAGATGGGCGATGGCCTTGCGTACGCCGGGCTTCCCGGCGACCGGATCGTCCATGTTGAAGACGAGGTGCTGGACCTCGGCGCTGCTGCCTTCGACGACGTCGATCCCGCCGGTGCCGCGGTCGGTCTTCTCGATGTCGGCGACGGCCTGGGCGGTGAGACCGCGGTAGGCGATGTCGACCTCGGCCTCCTCGACGGCCCGCTGCAGCCCCTTCTGGTCGCCGTGGAAGAACTCCAGCGTCACACCGGAGTTCTTGGGCTTCGCGGTGCCCCGGTAGTGCTCGTTGACGGAGAACACGGCACGGTCGTTGCCGAACGACTCCAGCTTGTACGGGCCGGAGCCGACCGCTTCGCCGTCCTCGCGGAGTCCGTTCGCGTCGTACTCGCGGTGGTCGACGATGGCGCCGGCGCCGGAGGCGATCTTGCTGGGGAAGGTGGCGTCGGCGGTGTTGAGCTCGAAGACGACCGTCTTCTCGTCGGGGGTGCTGACGTTCTCCAGCGTGGGGAACATGACCGCCGGCCCGTCGGGGTCGTTGATCTTCAGCATGCGGTCGAAGGAGAACTTCACGTCCTTCGAGGTGAGCGGGTCACCGTTGCTGAACTTCAGCCCGTCCCGCAGGGTGCAGGTGTAGACCTTGGTGCCGGTGCCCGAGAAGGCGCAGTTCTCGGCGGCGTCGGGCTGCGGCTCGGTGGCTCCCTTGGGGAAGCTCAGCAGCGACTGGAAGACGTTGTTGAACAGCAGCCAGGAGCCGGGATCGTAGCCGGAGGCCGGGTCGGTGGCCAGGACGTCGTCGGACATCCCCACCACGATGCCGGAGCCGTCGGCTCCCGTGCCGTTCTCGGTGCCACAGCCGGTCAACAGGCCGGAGGCCAGCCCTGCCACGAGGGGCAGGACCGGCCACTGGTTGCGCAGGTTCACGTGCTTTGCCTTGTCGTTCTGTGTGCCCGGAGCAGGTGGACGCTCCGGGCACCGTGCAGGTCCGTCAGCCGCTGGCGCCGCGTCCGAGCTCCCACAGCTGGAGAGTCGAGGACGAGTTGAGGGCGTAGGCGGTGCCGGTGATGCCGTCGCGTGTGGCGATGTACTGCTTGCCCTGCCACAGCGGCAGCACCGGAACGTCGTCGGCGACGATGTCCTGGATCTCCGTGAGGCTGTCGGAGGCGGACAGACGGTCGGCCTGGCGGCGCGACTGCGGGATCAGATCCTTGCGGATCTTGTTGTTGGCGTAGGGCGAGTTGAGGAAGTTGTCCTCGTCGAGGAAGGGCGAGATGAAGGCGTCGGCGTCCGGGTAGTCCGGGAACCAGCCCATGCCGTAGACGTCGTACTTGCCCTTGCGGCCACCGGGGCTGAACTCGTTCCAGGGCACGCCCTTGATGTCGGTCTCGAACAGGCCGCTGTCGTTGAGCTGCTTGCTCAGCTGCTCGAACTCGGCCTTGGTCGCGGGACCGTAGTGGTCGGTCGTGTAGTGCAGCGTCAGCTTCACCGGCGTGCTCACGCCGGCCTCCTCGAGCCGCTGGCGTGCCTTGGCCACGTTCGGGTCGCCGTACGTGTTGAAGAACGCGTTGTTGTGGCCGGTGACGCCGGCGGGGACCAGCGAGAACAGGGGCTCGGCCTGGGTGCCGTAGACGTTGCCGACCAGCTTGCCGCGGTCGATGATCTGCGCCATCGCCTGGCGGACGGCCTTGTCCTCGACGGTCTCGGCCTCGGTGTTGAAGGCCAGGTAGCGGATCTCCAGACCCGGCGACTCGACCAGTTCGATCTCGCTGTCGGAGGCGTTGGCGAGCTTCTGGATCTGCTCGGGCGACATGGAGCGGGTCATGACCTGGATGTCGCCCTTCTCCAGCGCCTCCCCCATCGCCTCGGAGGTCTCGAAGGTCCGCATCTCGACCTTGTCGTTGTTCACCTCCAACGCGCCCTTGTAGGACGTGTTCTTGCTGAAGGTGGCCTTGACGATCTCATTGTCCTCGACCTCGGCGTCGAGGGTGTACGGCCCGGAGCCGCTGACTTCGAAGCCTTCGCGCAGCTTGTTCTTCTCGTAGTCGTCCGGGTTGACGATGCCCGCGACCGGGGTGGACAGCTTGTACGGGAAGGTGGCGTCGGCGGCCTTGAGGTGGAAGATCACCTCGTTGTCGCCCTGCGTCTCCACGGTGTCGATGGTGGAGAGCAGCGCGAAGACGCCGCTGTCGTGCTTGATGGCGAGGGCCCGCTCGATGGAGTACTTCACGTCGGCCGCGGTGATCGCGTCGCCGTTGGAGAACTTCAGGCCGTCACGGAGCTTGCAGCTGTACCGCTGGTTGCCGGCGTCGGTGAATCCGCACGACTCGGCGGCATCCGGCACGGGCTCGCCGTCGCCACGGGGCTGGACCATCAGGGTCTGCACGGTCTGCCGCAGGACGTTCCAGGTACCGACGTCGTAGGCCATGGCCGGGTCGAGGGGCGCGTTGCCGTCCTCCTCCGATGCGGTGAACCGGTCCGTGGTGCCCACGACGATCGCATCGCCGTCGCCGCTCCCGCCCTCGGTGTCGCCGCAGGCGGCGAGCACCGGCGCGAGGAGGCCCATCGCGGCCGCCAGCACCAAAGTCTTGCGGTTCATGCTCGAGTTTCTCCAGGACTGTCGACTCCGTGTATCCGGCATGCAGGGGTTGTTGCAGCGGATCACATGGATGGGGGCGAGGTTCTCGCGACGACATTAGTCCGCGCCCGCAGGAGGGTTCGCAGCCGCCGGAGTTGACCGCTCATCACGCAGTGAAACCGGGTGTGAACGGATCGGCGAAGGTGACCGGGGAAGGATTAGTGCAGGTTCCCACCAATCAGGACACAAGGGCGCACCGGCCACGTCCGAAATCGGGCGGACGGCACACCCGGACATCGTTGTCGACCCCCTCGCGTGTGGCGAACCTCACATGTGAAAACGGGCTCCGAAGCGCCGGAATTCGGCCACCGGCAACCGGAACGAATTCTTTCGGGCAACTGCCCGTCACCGGCAACCGAGTGGCGGAAATTCCGGTTTCCCGTGCCGTGGCACGCTGGGTGAACGCCTAGCGCATTTCCGTCATCAGCCCGCGCAGGAATGTCAGGTCCACGACTTCCAGCGAGGGGACGACCGTCCGCCGGGCGGCCGACGTGATCGGGCCCACCGAAGGCACCGCCACGACCTGACAGCCCGCCGCCTCCGCGGCGGTGACACCGGTCACGGTGTCCTCGACCACGGCGCACCGCGCGGGGTCCGCACCGAGTCCCGCGGCGGCCGCGAGATACGGGTCGGGGTGCGGCTTGGTGCGCGGCACCTCGTCACCCGCGACCGACAGCCTGAAGTGCTGCGGCCCCAGCGTGGTCAGCACCCGGTCGATGATGCGCCGGTGGGAGGCGGAGACGAGCGCCGTGGGGATCTCGTGCTCGGCGAGTTCGGCGAGCAGCCGCGCGGCGCCCGGCATCAGCGGCAGGGCGCGGTCGATGCGGTCCTCGAAGCCGTCGTTGAGGAGCACCGTCAGTTCGGCGAGACCGATGTCGGCACCGGTCGCCTCGATGAGAAACCCCGCGCTGCGGGTCATCGGGCCGCCGACCACGACATGGCGCCAGGCGTCGTCGAGGGTGTGGCCGAGGGAGGCGAACACCTCGACCTCGACGTCCCACCAGAAGCCCTCGGTGTCCACCAGGGTGCCGTCCATGTCGAGGAGCACGGCCTGGAGGGCCGAGCCTTCGGCCGTAAGAGTTCCGAGCGCGGGGACCGTACTGGTCATCCACGTACCTCCTTGAGGGAAGACCAGGCCGGTTCCCACGGGGGGAACCGGCCTGCAGTGGACCGACCAGTGTACGTCGTGCGGTCCTGGAATGCCTGATGTGACCCGTGCGACGGTACGCCGACGCCTCAGCGGGCGTTGAAGTACTTGGCCTCCGGGTGGTGGATCACGATGGCGTCCGTGGACTGCTCGGGGTGCAGCTGGAACTCCTCGGACAGGTGGACGCCGATGCGCTCCGGCCGGAGCAGGTCGGCGATCTTGGCACGGTCCTCCAGGTCCGGGCAGGCGCCGTAGCCGAGGGAGAAGCGGGCACCCCGGTACTTCAGGGCGAACATGTCCTCCATCTCGGCCGGGTCCTCCGCGGAGAAGCCGAGCTCGGAACGCACGCGCGCGTGCCAGTACTCGGCGAGCGCCTCGGCCAGCTGCACGGACAGTCCGTGGAGCTCGAGGTAGTCGCGGTAGGCGTTGGCCTCGAACATCCGCGCGGTCTCCTCACCGATGCGGGAGCCGACGGTGACGACCTGCAGACCCACGACGTCGGTCTCCCCGGACTCCTCCGGCCGGAAGAAGTCCGCCAGGCACAGATGGCGGCCGCGGCGCTGGCGCGGGAAGGTGAAGCGGGTGCGCTCGTTGCCCTGCTCGTCCAGGATGATCAGGTCGTCGTCCTTGGAGACGCACGGGAAGTAGCCGTAGACCACGGCCGCCTCCAGCAGGTTCTCCGTCTGCAGCCGGTCCAGCAGCCCGCGCAGCCTCGGCCGGCCCTCGGTCTCGACGAGCTCCTCGTACGTCGGTCCCGCCCCGGTGCGGGCCTGCTTCAGGCCCCACTGGCCCTTGAAGAGGGCGCCCTCGTCGAGCCAGGTCGCGTACTCCTTGAGCTGGATGCCCTTGATCACGCGGGTGCCCCAGAAGGGCGGCTCGGGGACCGGGTTGTCGGTGGCGACGTCGGAGCGGACGTGTCCCGCCTCGGGCCGCTCCTCGACCTCCACCGCCGCGGCCCGCACCCGGCGCTGCCTCAGCTCGGGGAGCTGGGCTCCGGGGACGCCGCGCTTGATGCCGATGAGGGCGTCCATCAGGCGCAGGCCTTCGAAGGCGTCGCGGGCGTAGCGGACCTCTCCCTGGTAGATCTCGTGGAGGTCCTGCTCGACGTAGGCGCGGGTGAGGGCGGCGCCGCCGAGGATGACGGGATAGTCGGCGGCCAGCCCGCGCTGGTTGAGCTCCTCGAGGTTCTCCTTCATGATCACGGTGGACTTGACCAGCAGGCCGGACATGCCGATGACATCGGCCTTGTGCTGGTCGGCGGCGTCCAGGATCGCGGAGACGGGCTGCTTGATGCCCAGGTTGACCACGTTGTAGCCGTTGTTCGACAGGATGATGTCGACGAGGTTCTTGCCGATGTCGTGCACGTCGCCGCGCACCGTGGCCAGCACGATCGTGCCCTTGCCCGCCTCGTCGGTCTTCTCCATGTGCGGCTCGAGGTGCGCGACGGCGTTCTTCATCACCTCGGCGGACTGGAGCACGAACGGCAGCTGCATCTGCCCGGAGCCGAACAGCTCACCGACCACCTTCATGCCGTCCAGCAGCGTGTCGTTGACGATGTCCAGCGCCTTGCGGGACTCAAGGGCCTCGTCCAGATCGGCCTCGAGACCGTTGCGCTCGCCGTCGATGATCCGCCGCTTCAGCCGCTCCTCCAGCGGCAGCGCGGCCAGCTCCTCCGCCTTGCCCGCCTTCAAGGACTTGGCCGTCGCCCCTTCGAACAGGGCCATCAGCTTCTGCAGCGGGTCGTAGCCCTCACGCCGCCGGTCGTGGATCAGGTCGAGGGCGGTGGTGACCTCCTCCTCGCTGAACCGGGCGATGGGCAGGATCTTCGACGCGTGGACGATCGCCGAGTCCAGGCCCGCCTTGACGCACTCGTCCAGGAAGACGGAGTTCAGCAGGATCCGGGCGGCCGGGTTCAGGCCGAAGGAGATGTTCGACAGCCCCAGGGTGGTCTGCACGTTCGGATGGCGGCGCTTCAGCTCGCGGATGCCCTCGATGGTGGCCAGACCGTCGCCCCGGGACTCCTCCTGGCCGGTGCAGATGGTGAAGGTCAGGCAGTCGATGAGGATGTCCTCCTCACGAATGCCCCAGTTGCCGGTCAGGTCGGCGATCAGCCGCTCGGCGATCTCCACCTTCTTCTCGGCGGTGCGGGCCTGGCCCTCCTCGTCGATGGTCAGCGCGATCAGCGCCGCACCGTGCTCCTTGGCCAGCTGGGTGACGCGCGCGAAGCGGGACTCCGGGCCGGCGCCGTCCTCGTAGTTCACCGAGTTGATCACCGCACGACCGCCGAGCTTCTCCAGCCCCGCCCGGATGACGTCGACCTCGGTGGAGTCCAGCACGATCGGCAGCGTGGAGGCGGTCGCGAACCGCCCGGCCAGCTCCTCCATGTCGGCCACACCGTCCCGGCCGACATAGTCCACGCACAGATCCAGCATGTGCGCGCCCTCACGGATCTGCTCCCGCGCCAGCTCCACACAGTGGTCCCAGCGGCCCTCGAGCATCGCCTCACGGAACTTCTTCGACCCGTTGGCGTTCGTCCGCTCACCGATCGCCAGGTACGAGGTGTCCTGCCGGAACGGAACCGTCTGGTACAGCGACGCGGCACCCGGCTCGGGGCGAGGGTCGCGCTCGGAAGGCGTCACGTCCCGCACCCGCTCCACCAGCTGCCGCAGATGCTCGGGCGTGGTGCCACAGCAGCCGCCCACCAGCGACAGCCCGTAGTCCCGCACGAACGTCTCCTGCGCGTCCGCCAGCTCCCCGGCGGACAGCGGGTACCGCGCACCGTCCTTGGTCAGCTCCGGCAGGCCGGCGTTCGGCATGCACGACAGCCGCACCCGCGCATGCCGGGCCAGATAGCGCAGGTGCTCGCTCATCTCCGCCGGCCCCGTCGCACAGTTCAACCCGATCATGTCGACACCCAGCGGCTCCAGCGCCGTCAGCGCCGCGCCGATCTCCGAGCCCAGCAGCATCGTGCCGGTGGTCTCCACCGTCACCGACACGATCAGCGGGACCTCGAACCCGGCGGTCTCCATCGCGCGGCGGGCGGCGATCACGGACGCCTTGGTCTGCAACAGGTCCTGCGTCGTCTCCACCAGCAGCGCATCCGCACCGCCGGCGAGCAGGCCCTCCGCGTTCTGCTGGTAGGCGTCGCGGATGGCGGTGAAGGTGGTGTGGCCGAGGGTGGGCAGCTTGGTGCCGGGGCCCATCGAGCCGAGGACCCAGCGCGGCCGGCCGTCCCGCGCCGCGAACTCGTCCGCGGTCTCGCGGGCGATGCGCGCACCCGCCTCGGACAGCTCGGTGACGCGCTCGGGGATGTCGTACTCGCCCAGAGCGGTCAGGTTGGCGCCGAAGGTGTTGGTCTCGACGCAGTCGACTCCGGCGTCGAAGTACTCCGAATGGACCGAACGGACGATGTCCGGGCGGGTCAGGTTCAGGATCTCGTTGCAGCCCTCGAGGTTCTGGAAGTCCTCGAGAGTGGGGTCCTGGGCCTGGAGCATGGTGCCCATCGCTCCGTCGGCGACCACCACGCGGGTGGCGAGCGCCTCTCGGAGAGCGGACACACGGGTCCGGCTGTCGGCGGAAGGGGTCAGCGGCAACGAGGCCATGAAAGGGGCTCCCTCAGGTGCGACGGCTGTCGGCTTTGCGGCTGTCCGGAAAGCTTCTGATCGCTTCCCGGAAGGGCGCACGCCGTCAGGGTATCCGGGAGCGCGCCCTGATGTTCAGGGCGTCCACGGGGCGGACGATGATGGCCGATACACGGTGTGCGGAGGAGGAGTTGCCGAACCGATCCCGGCCGACCATTAGCGAGAGGTCGGCATCGACCGGTAGTGTTCGGCATTGCCGAACAGCGGCAGCGGCGCGTCGCGGGTCGACGGTCGAAGGGGACGGAGGCAGGACGGCGATGGCACGGAACATCCAGTCGCTCGAACGGGCGGCAGCGATGCTGCGGCTGCTCGCGGGTGGCGAGCGGCGGCTCGGCCTGTCGGACATCGCCTCCTCGCTGGGCCTCGCCAAAGGCACCGCCCACGGCATCCTGCGCACCCTCCAGCAGGAGGGGTTCGTCGAGCAGGACGACGCCTCCGGGCGCTACCAGCTGGGCGCCGAGCTGCTGCGCCTGGGCACCACCTATCTCGATGTGCACGAGCTGCGGGCGCGCGCCCTGGTGTGGACGGACGACCTGGCCCGTTCCAGCGGCGAGAGCGTCTATCTCGGCGTGCTGCACCAGCAGGGCGTGCTGATCGTGCACCACGTCTTCCGGCCCGACGACAGCCGGCAGGTCCTGGAGATCGGGGCCATGCAGCCGCTGCACTCCACGGCCCTGGGCAAAGTGCTGTCGGCCTACGACCCGGTCGCCCACAGCGAGGCGCTGGAGGCCGACCGCAAGGCCTTCACCGACCGCACCGTGTGCGACCTCGACGCCTTCGAGCACATCCTCGACCTCACCCGCGCGCGGGGGTACGCGGCGGACGTGGAGGAGACCTGGGAAGGTGTCGCCTCCCTCGCCGCCCCCATCCACGACCGGCGGCGCATGCCGGTGGGCGCGGTCGGCATCGCCGGGGCGGTGGAGCGCCTGCGCCGGGACGGCGAGCTGCGGCCCGAGCTGATCGCTGCAGTCCGGGACTGCGCCCGCGCGGTGTCGCGGGACCTGGGCGCCGGGCGGTTCTGAGCCCACGACGGACGACGACCGGTGTGCCGTACGGCGCTCCGGTCGTCTTCGCGTGCGGGCGTGCACAGCTTTCCGGGAGACGCCGGAACCGCCCGTGAGGACCGGCGGCCCGGGGCGATCAGTAACGATCGCGTTATCGCCAACCAGACTCTTGACGCATCCGTGGCGCCGGGAAAGACTCCCGTCCATCGGTCGGCATTGTCGAACACCTACCGGCAATACGCGCTAGAGTGTGACAACGCCAAGGGCCGGCATCGCTCTCACCCCTGAGGGCGCCAATCCCCGGTGGGACCCGGGGGTCGGCTCCCTGGACGAAGGACAAAGGAGTCGCGGGTGTCCAGCTCCGACATCTTCATCGGCGAGACCATCGGTACCGCCATACTCATCCTGCTCGGCGGCGGCGTGTGTGCCGCCGTGACGCTCAAGGCCTCCAAGGCCCGTAACGCCGGCTGGCTCGCCATCGCCTTCGGGTGGGGCTTCGCCGTCATGACGGCGGTGTACATCGCGGGGCCGCTCTCCGGGGCCCACCTCAATCCGGCCGTGACCGTGGCACTCGCCATCAAGGACGGCGACTGGAGCAACGTTCCGACCTACTTCGCCGGAGAGTTCCTCGGCGCGATGATCGGTGCGACTCTGGTCTGGGCGGCCTACTACGGCCAGTTCCACGCGCACCTCACCGACAAGGAGATCGTCGGCGGTCCGGGGGCGCAGGCCACCGCCGCCAAGTCCGTCGAGGCGCAGGAGAAGGGCGCGGGCCCCGTGCTCGGCGTCTTCTCCACCGGTCCGGAGATCCGGCACACGGTGCAGAACCTCACCACGGAGATCATCGGCACCGTCGTGCTGCTGCTGGCCGTGCTCACCCAGGGCCTGAACGACGCGGGCAACGGCCTCGGCGTGCTGGGCGGTCTGATCACGGCGCTCGTGGTCGTCTCGATCGGTCTGTCCCTCGGCGGCCCGACCGGTTACGCGATCAACCCGGCCCGTGACCTCGGACCGCGCATCGTGCACGCCCTGCTGCCGCTGCCGAACAAGGGCGGCTCCGACTGGTCGTACGCCTGGGTCCCGGTGGTGGGGCCGCTGATCGGCGGCGCCCTCGCGGCCGGAATCTACAACGTCGCCTTCGCATAGGTGACCAGGTCGCCGAAAACAGCGAATGTTGTAGAAGCGCCGCACATACAGCCCCGTAACCAAGGAACAGCCAGGAGCACACAGTGACCGACGCCCACACCGCCGGCCCCTTCATCGCCGCCATCGACCAGGGGACCACCTCGTCCCGCTGCATCGTCTTCGACCGCGACGGACGCATCGTCTCCGTCGACCAGAAGGAGCACGAGCAGATCTTCCCCAAGCCGGGCTGGGTCGAGCACGACGCCACCGAGATCTGGACCAACGTCCAGGAGGTCGTCGCGGGAGCCATCGAGAAGGCCGGCATCACCCGCGACGACATCAAGGCCATCGGCATCACCAACCAGCGCGAGACCACCGTGCTGTGGGACAAGAACACCGGTGAGCCCGTCCACAACGCCATCGTCTGGCAGGACACCCGCACCGACGCCCTGTGCCGCGAGCTCGGCCGCAACGTCGGGCAGGACCGTTTCCGCCGCGAGACCGGCCTCCCCCTCGCCTCCTACTTCGCCGGCCCCAAGGCCCGCTGGCTGCTCGACAACGTCGACGGGCTCAAGGAGCGCGCCGAGGCGGGCGACATCCTTTTCGGCACCATGGACACCTGGGTCATCTGGAACCTGACCGGCGGTCCCGACGGCGGCCACCACGTCACCGACGTCACCAACGCGTCCCGCACGATGCTGATGAACCTGCACACCATGCAGTGGGACGAGAAGATCGCCGAGTCGATCGGCGTCCCGCTGGCGATGCTGCCCGAGATCCGTTCCTCCGCCGAGGTCTACGGCGAGATCAAGGGCGGCAAGCTGGGTGACCTGCTCGGCGGCATCCCGGTCGCCTCCGCACTGGGCGACCAGCAGGCGGCCCTGTTCGGCCAGACCTGCTTCTCCGAGGGCGAGACCAAGTCGACCTACGGCACCGGCACCTTCATGGTGATGAACACCGGTGACAAGATCATCAACTCCTACAGCGGGCTGCTGACCACCGTCGGTTACAAGATCGGCGACCAGGACACGGTCTACGCCCTGGAGGGCTCGATCGCCGTCACCGGCTCGCTGGTGCAGTGGATGCGCGACCAGATGGGCCTGATCTCCACCGCCGCCGAGATCGAGACCCTCGCGCTCTCCGTCGAGGACAACGGCGGAGCCTACTTCGTGCCGGCCTTCTCCGGTCTGTTCGCCCCGTACTGGCGCTCCGACGCCCGCGGTGTGATCGCCGGCCTGACCCGGTACGTCACCAAGGCGCACCTCGCGCGCGCCGTGCTGGAGGCCACCGCCTGGCAGACGCGGGAGATCGCGGACGCCATGACGAAGGACTCCGGTGTGGAGCTCACCGCCCTCAAGGTCGACGGCGGCATGACCTCCAACAACCTGCTGATGCAGACGCTCTCGGACTTCCTGGACGCCCCCGTGGTGCGCCCGATGGTCGCCGAGACCACCTGCCTCGGCGCCGCCTACGCCGCCGGCCTCGCCGTCGGCTTCTGGAACAGCACCGACGACCTGCGCGCCAACTGGCGGCGGGCCGCCGAGTGGACCCCCCGCATGGACGCGGAAACCCGCGACCGTGAGTACAAGAGCTGGCTCAAGGCCGTCGAGCGGACCATGGGCTGGCTCGAGGACGAGGAGTAAGAACCGCCATGACCACCCAGTCCACCCTGCAGTCCGTACCTGCCCTGGGGACGCGCCCGGCGTCCGGCTCGAACCCGAGCCGCGCCGAGACCCGGGAGCAGCTCTCCAAGGCGTCGTACGACCTTCTCGTGATCGGCGGCGGCATCCTGGGCATTTCCACCGCCTGGCACGCCGCGCAGTCCGGCCTCAGGGTGGCTCTGGTGGACGCCGGTGACTTCGCCGGCGCCACCTCCTCCGCCTCCTCCAAGCTGCTCCACGGCGGCCTGCGGTACCTGCAGACCGGCGCGGTGAGGCTGGTGGCGGAGAACCACTTCGAGCGCCGTGCGGTCTCCCGGCAGGTGGCCCCCCACCTGGCGAACCCGCTCACGTTCTACCTCCCCGTGTACAAGGGCGGGCCGCACGGCGCGGCGAAGCTCGGGGCCGGCGTCTTCGCGTACTCGGCGCTGTCCGCGTTCGGTGACGGCGTCGGCCACCTGCTCTCCCCGGCGAAGGCCGCGCAGGACGTGCCGGAGCTGCGCACCGAGAACCTCAAGGCCGTCGCCGTGTACGGCGACGACCAGATGAACGACGCGCGCATGGCCCTGATGACGGTCCGCGCGGCGGCCGAATCGGGCGCGGTGGTCCTCAACCACGCCGAGGTGACGGGCCTGCGCTTCACCAAGGGCCGGGTGACCGGCGCCGAGCTGCGCGACCGCCTCTCCGGCGACGAGTTCGGCGTCAACGCCCGCCTCGTCCTGAACGCCACCGGCCCCTGGGTCGACCACCTGCGCCGTATGGAGGACCCCGATGCCGCGCCGTCCATCCGTCTGTCGAAGGGCGCGCATCTGGTCCTGAAGCGGACCTCCCCGTGGAAGGCGGCGCTCGCCACGCCGATCGACAAGTACCGCATCACCTTCGCCCTCCCCTGGGAGGACATGCTGCTGCTCGGCACCACGGACGAGGAGTTCGAGGGCGACCCGGCGGACGTCGCGGTCACCGAGAAGGACACCGCGCAGATACTCGACGAGGCCGCGTTCTCCATCCGCGACCAGCAGCTCGACCGTGACCTGATCACGTACGCCTTCGCCGGACTGCGGGTGCTGCCGGGCGGCCCCGGGGACACCGCCAAGGCCAAGCGGGAGACGGTCGTCACCGAGGGCCGGGGCGGGATGCTGTCCGTCGCGGGCGGCAAGTGGACCACGTTCCGCCACATCGGCCGCACCGTGATGCAGAAGCTCCAGTCGCTGCCCGGTCACCCGCTGGGCGAGGACTTCGAGCCGGTCTCCTCGCTGCCGAAGAAGCTGCCGCTGCCCGGTGTGGCCAACCCCCGCGCGGTGGCCCACCGGCTGCTGGTGGACGGCCCGGCGCCCGGCCCGCGGATGGCGGCGGACACCGCCAAGCACCTGGCCACCCACTACGGCTCGCTGGCCTTCGACATCGCCCGGCTGGCCAACGAGGACCCGGCACTGGGCCGGCGCGTCCACCCGGACGCCCCGGAGATCTGGGCGCAGGTCGTCTGGGCCCGGGACCACGAGTGGGCTCAGACCGCGGACGACGTGCTGCGTCGCCGCACCACGCTGACCATCCGGGGCCTGGCCACGGACGAGGTCCGCGCGAACGTACAGGACCTGCTCGACAAGAAGTGACCGCCGGTCCCCCGGCTCCCCCGCACGGGAGCCGGTAGCGGGAAGGGGGCGGCTCCGCGCCGACGGAGCCGCCCCCCTTCGCGTGCGGGTCCGCAACTCCAGCCGGCGGCGCCGGGCTTCGTCGTCGGGTGGCGGCGTGCCGCTCCGGCCGTGAACCGTGTCTTCCGCCTCCGGGTCCCCCGCACCGACGAGGAGTGTTTCCCGGTGCCGCACGGGGCAGTGATGGGGGCACCTCCCCTTGTCGGGGGGCTGCGGGCGCCCCGTGGGCACGCCGTAAGGTTGGGGCCGTACGCGAGGGCACGTCGGAAGGAGGCGCTGGGTGATCGAGCTCGAGGGGGTTCCCGAGCTGATCGACCCGGTCATGGTGGCCGCGTTCGAGGGCTGGAACGATGCCGGTGACGCGGCCTCCACCGCGGTCGCGCACCTGGACAGGGAGTGGAAGGGCGAGGTGTTCGCGGCACTGGACGCCGAGGACTACTACGACTTCCAGGTGAACCGCCCCACGGTGTTCATGGACGGCGGCGTCCGCAAGATCACCTGGCCGACGACGCGGCTGTCGGTGGTCCGGGTCGGCGGTGACACACCACGCGACCTGGTACTGGTCCGCGGCATCGAACCGTCCATGCGGTGGCGCTCGTTCTGCAACGAGATCCTCGGTTTCGCACATGAACTCGGCGTGGAGCTGGTGGTCGTGCTGGGCGCGCTGCTCGGCGACACCCCGCACACCCGTCCGGTCCCGATCAGCGGGACCACGTCCGATCCCGAGCTGGCCCGCCGCATGGACCTGGAGGAGACCAAGTACGAGGGCCCCACGGGCATCGTCGGCATCCTCCAGGAGGCGTGCACCCACGCGGGCGTGCCCGCGGTGTCGCTGTGGGCGGCGGTCCCGCACTACGTCTCGCAGCCGCCCAACCCGAAGGCCACGCTGGCCCTCCTCAACCGCCTGGAGGACCTGATCGACGTGCGCATCCCGCTGGGCGAGCTGCCCGAGGACGCGCGTGCCTGGCAGGTGGGTGTGGACCAACTGGCCGCGGAGGACAGCGAGGTGGCCGAGTACGTCCAGACGCTGGAGGAGGCGCGGGACACCGCCGAACTGCCGGAGGCGTCGGGCGAGGCGATCGCCCGCGAGTTCGAGCGCTATCTGCGGCGCCGTGACGGGGCGTCGGGGCCGCCGGGCGGGCATGCCACGGCGGACGGCTCGGACGGTCCGTCATACCGGCGGGAGGGGCCGGGCGGCCGGGCCCGGCCGCCGAAGCCGCCCAAGCCGGAGACGGACGCGGACGGCGAGGAGCCGTCGGACGACTGACCGGATCGCGAACGAGAACGAGGGCGCCCCTTCCTCGCGGGAAGGGGCGCCCTCGTTCGTGTGTACGGTCGCCGGTCGCTTACAGGGCCACGCCGAGCAGCGCGTCCACCGCGCGGGAGACGATGCCGGGTGCGCCGGTGTCGCTGCCTCCGGTCTCCTCCTGGAGGACGGTCCAGCGGTCGACGGCCGCCAGTGCGGCCGGGGCGTCCAGATCGTTGGCGAGGGCCTCGCGGATCTCCTCCACCAGGGCCTCGGCGGGCGGGCCGTCGGGGCGGGAGACGGCGGCCCGCCAGTGTTCCAGGCGGGTCACGGCGTCCTGGAGGACCTGGTCGGTCCACTCCCAGTCCGCGCGGTAGTGGTGGGCGAGCAGCGCCAGCCGGATGGCGGCAGGGTCCACGCCGTCGCGCCGCAGTTGCGACACGAACACCAGGTTGCCCTTGGACTTGGACATCTTCTCGCCGTGCAGTGCCACCATGCCGGCGTGGACGTACGCCTTGGCCATGGGGAATGCGCCGGTGAGCACCTGGGCGTGCGAGGCGCCCATCTCGTGGTGCGGGAAGACGAGGTCGGAGCCGCCGCCCTGGACGTCGAAACCCATGCCGAGGTGGTCGAGGGCGATGGCCACGCACTCGATGTGCCAGCCGGGGCGGCCCCGGCCGAGGGAGCCGCCGTCCCAGCTCGGCTCTCCCTCGCGGGCGGCCATCCAGAGCATCGGGTCGACGGGGTTCTTCTTGCCCGGCCGGTCCGGGTCGCCGCCGCGCTCGGCGGACAGCAGGCGCATCGCGGCCGCGTCGAGGTGGGAGATCTGGCCGAAGTGCCGGTCCGACTCGACGGAGAAGTAGATGTCGCCCTCGATCTCGTAGGTCGCGCCGAGATCGCGCAGCCGTTCGACGACCGGGACGATGCCGGGTATCGCCTCCACGGCGCCTATGTAGTGCCGCGGGGGCAGCATCCGCAGAGCCGTCATGTCCTCACGGAACAGCGCGGTCTCGCGTTCGGCGAGCGCGGTCCAGTCGAGGCCGTCGCGGTCGGCCCGCTCCAGCAGCGGGTCGTCGACGTCGGTGACGTTCTGGACGTAGTGAACCTGCCGCTTGTTGTCGAGCCACACGCGCTGCACCAGGTCGAACGCGTTGTAGGTCGCCGCGTGTCCGATGTGGGTGGCGTCGTAGGGGGTGATGCCGCAGACGTAGATACGGGCGACAGGGCCGGGGTCGAGGGCGATCGGACCCCCGGTCGCGGTGTCGTGGATCCTCAGGTCGCGGCCCTGACCGGACAGGGCGGGGACCTCGGAAGCGGGCCAGGCATGCATGTCATGAGCCTAACCGGACCGGAGTTCCGGATACGAACCGGAGCGGGCCGGATGACCAGGAAGGCCCTCTTGCACGCGCCCCGCGCGGTGTGCTTTCCCCGTGGGCCGCCCGGTCGTGCGCGGTGACCTCCGGGGTGGTCAGACCGGGGGCCAGGGAATGGCCGGCCAGTCGGTGCCCGGATGCGGGTGCACTCCGGTGCTGAGCAGGGAGTCGACACGGGCGCGCGTGGCGTCGATCTCCGCGGGGGTGATCAGGGGGGTGAGGATCGCGGTGAGCGGGCCCGCGGCGGTGAGGGTGTCCCTGAGGCGCTCCAGGACCTCCAGGGCCTCCTGCGGCAGGGGCTCCCCCGCCCAGCCCCACAGCAGCGTGCGCAGCTTGTCCTCGGCGTTGAAGGTGACCCCGTGGTCGATGCCGTAGAGCCGTCCTTCCGCGGTGGGCAGGAGGTGGCCGCCCTTGCGGTCGGCGTTGTTGATCACCGCGTCGAACACGGCCAGCCGGCGCAGCCGCTCGTCGTCGGCGTGCACGAGCAGGGCGGTGCGGCCCTCACCGACCTCCGCGAAACCGATCGCCTTCCAGCCCGGCTCGGGCTCCTCACCGTCCACCAGGGCGAGGAACTCCGTGCCGGGCGCCGTGTCCACCCACAGCTGGCACATGCCCTCGCCGTAGGGGCCCTCCCGCAGCACGGTGGGCGGTACGAGCCCCCACCCGGTCGCCTCCGACACCTCGTACGCGGCGACCTCGCGCGCGGCGAGCGTGCCGTCGGGGAAGTCCCACAGGGGCCGCTCCCCCGCGACCGGCTTGTAGATGCAGGCGGCCTCTCGTCCCTCGTGGGTGACGGTGCAGTACAGCGCCGCGTTCGACGCCTCACGGATGCGTCCGCGCACGGTCAGCTCGCCCTGGGCGAGCAGTTCCGCGGCGGCCGGGTCGACGGTCGTCACGCTCCGCGGCGGTATCCGTTCTGGCGCGGACATACGTGTCCCTCCGGGTCGAGCGGGAGGCTGCACAGCGGACACGGCGGCCGCCCCGCGTTGACGACGTCCAGGGCGCGCTTGGCGAAGGCCCGGGCCTGCGAGCCGGTCAGCCGGACGCGGAGCATCGGAGGCCCGTTCTCCTCGTCCTGGAGCAGCCGCTCCTCGGCCTCGGCCAGGTCCTCCTCGGAGTCGGCGTCCAGTTCGACGAGCGCCTGCGCCTCGACGATCATGCGCTGGTCCTCGCCGTCCCAGGCGAGCGCCATGGTGCCGACGCGGAACTCCTCCTCGACGGGGGTGTCCAGCGGGGCGGTGTCGGCCACCTCGGTCGGCGCCATGGCGGGCACCGCGGCGCTGCCGCCGCTGCGGCGTACGACCTCGTCCAGGAGCTCGTCCATGCGCTCGGCGAGCGCGGCGACCTGGGTCTTCTCCAGGGCCACGCTGGTCACCCGGGAGCCGGCGGAGGCCTGGAGGAAGAACGTACGGCGCCCTGGCAGTCCGACCGTACCGGCCACGAAACGTTCCGGCTGGTCGTAGAGGAACACCTGACGGGACACGTCCTGTCTCCATTGAGAGTCGTGGGAACGGGTGAGAGTCGTGGGAACGGGTGAAAGTCGTGGGAACGGGGCGGGCTGTTCACGGGCGGTACGAACGCAAAGCGCACTGCTGCGATCGCTTCACCCTACTGCGGCCGACGATCACGGTGCGCCCGCGTCGCCCCCGACCGTGGCGTCGTCGGCGGGCGGCTCCTCGCGCGGCGCCAGGGACGCGAAGTCACCGGTGTCCCCGAGCCGTACGAGAAACGGGCGCAGCCGTGTGTAACGGATCGCGGTGATGGAACACGGTTCAACGGAAATCCGCTGGAAGAGGTCCAGATGAAGTCCCAGTGCGTCCGCGACGAGAGACTTGATGATGTCGCCGTGCGAGCACATGAGATACACGGCGTCGGCACCGTGCTCGCGCTCCACGCGCGCGTTCCACTCGCGCACGGCCTCGGCGGCGCGCGTCTGCATCGCGCGCATGGACTCCCCGCCGGGGAAGGCCGCCGACGACGGGTGTGCCTGCACGATCTCCATGAGTGGCTCGTCGTTGAGCTCGGCGAGTTTGCGGCCCGTCCAGTCGCCGTAGTCGCACTCGGTGATGCGCTCGTCGGTGTGCGCGGTCACGCCGGGGCGGGCGTCCAGCAGCGGCCGGATCGTCTCCCGGCAGCGCTGGAGCGGGCTGGTGACGATCTCGGCAAGCGGCAGCTCGGCGAGCCGCCCGGGCAGTGCGGCGGCCTGCGCGGCCCCGCGATCGTCGAGGGAGACGCCGGGCGTCCGGCCGGCGAGCAGTCCCTCGGTGTTGGCGGTGGAACGTCCGTGCCGGACCAGGAGCAATGTGGGCATGCGGCCCAGGGTAGGCGTACGCGCGTGTCGGGTGTCCGCGACGAGGAAGGAGAAGACGTTTCGTGATCGTCGACTGTGCCATCTACCGGGAGGGGCATCGCTCGGAGGGGCCCCGTGACTTCTCCGACGCGCTGGACGAGGCGCGGTCGGCGGGGGGCTTCGTCTGGATCGGGCTGCACGAGCCGTCGGCGGACGAGTTCGAACTGGTCTCGCAGGAGTTCGCGTTGCATCCGCTCGCGGTGGAGGACGCTCTCAAGGCGCATCAGCGGCCCAAGCTCGAGGTGTACGACGACTCGCTGTTCGTGGTGCTGAAACCGGTGGTGTACGAGCCGCAGAGCGACACCGTCTCCTCCGGCGAGATCATGATCTTCCTCGGTGACTCGTTCGCGGTGACCGTGCGGCACGGGGAGGGTGCTCCGCTGGCAGCGGTGCGCAACCGCCTGGAGCGGGAGCCCGAGCTGCTGGGAGAAGGGCCCACGTCGGTGCTGTACGCGGTGTCCGACGCCGTCGTCGACCATTATCTGGAGGTGGCGACCGAGCTGCAGGCCGATCTGGAGGGGCTGGAGGCCGAGGTCTTCACACCGGAGGGGGGCGGGTCGCGGAACACCGCCTCCCGGATCTACGACTTCAAGCGGCAGATCCTCGAGTTCCGGCGGGCGACGGGGCCGTTGGCGCTGCCGATGACGCGGCTGGCCGGGGTGGGGACGTTCGGGGCGGGCGTGCCGTTCGTGGAGGACCGGGCGCGTCCGTTCTTCCGTGACGTGCACGATCACCTCACCCGGGTGAACGAGTCCGTGGAAGGGCTGGACCGGCTGGTCTCGGACATTCTGTCGGCGCATCTGGCGCAGATGAGCGTGCGGCAGAACGACGACATGCGGAAGATCTCCGCGTGGGCGGCGATGGCCGCGATCCCCACGATGATCGCGGGGATCTACGGGATGAACTTCGAGCACATGCCGGAGTTGCGGTGGGAGTGGTCGTATCCGGTGGTGATCGTGGTGATGGGTGGGCTGGAGGTGCTGTTGTACCGGCTGTTCAAGCGGCGGGGGTGGATGTAGGGGGCTGGTGGGGTGGTTTGGCCGGTGGGTGGTTTGGCCGGTGGGGTGGTTCGCTGTCAGGCCACTTCCGGTTCCGGGGTCGCGGGGCCGCCCAGTGCGTTGCGGCGGTCGGGCATTCTGAGGGAGACCATGCGGCGCCAGCCCGCCACGCGTTCGTACGCGTACACGGCGTGGATGCCCGCCGCCAGGATCGCCGCCTTGGGCTTGGGCCAGCCCAGGATGCGGCCCATGTGGGCCATCACCGCGAGGCTCACGTCCCGGTAGACGCGGATCTCCGCGAGCGCGCACTCGCGCAGGGTGCGCTGGATGGTCCTGCCGTGTCCGGCGTACGCGAAGCGCAGCAGCTCCTCGTGGCAGTAGGCCAGGTGGTTGTCCTCGTCGGCCGAGATCATCTTGACCGCGCGGCCCAGGTCCGGGTGGTCGGCGAAGTGCTTGCGGAGCAGTTCCATCTGCTCCGAGGCCCGCTGTTCGGTGACCCTGCTGTGCGCCAGGTAGGTGACGATGTCCTGGACGGTGAGCGGCTCGTCGCGTTTGAGCTGGTCGTGGGCCAGGCCGATGCCGTGTTTTTCCAGGAGCATCGTGTAGTCGGTGTCCGGGGGCACCGGGACGGGCTGCAGGCCGCGCTTCTTCATCAACGCGTTGAAGATGCGGCCGTGTTTGTCCTCGTCGGCGCCGTGCCTGGTGATCTTTGGGGCGAGTTCGCGCTGGGTTTCGGGGACCAGCGCGGCGATGCGGGCGTTCTCCCAGCCCCCTTGGGACTCGCCGCTCGCCGCGATGGAGCAGAACAGGGCGAACGACTCGTCGTTGTCGAGAATCTCCTGGAACAGGCTCTTCGCCGAAAGCATGATGGGCCACCTCTCCGCGGGCTTCGCGGTGCTGAACTGCTGCGGTTCCGCAAAGAACGAGTCAAATGCGAGAGGCCGGGTGCGGCAACATGCGCGTCGGACAACTCCGCCAAAAGGAGTACGTGCGCGGGTGCATCAGGGCGTGACCGTGGGGGCGGTGGGGCGTTGATGTGGGTGACGGCCGTGGCGGGGTGGACCCCCGAGCCCCCACCACGGCCGCGGTGACGTTTGCGCGGTCAGGCGAGGCCGGCCCGCTCCAGGGCCTCGGTGCCGGCGCGGAGCGACGCGAGACGCTCGTCGAGCGTGAAGCCGGCCGGAGCGAGGGTGAGGGTGGTGACTCCGGCGGCGGCGTAGGCCTTCATGCGGTCGGCGATGCGGTCGACGGAGCCGAGGAGAGTCGTCTTGTCGATCAGGTCGTGGGGGACGGCCGCCGCCGCGGCCTGCTTGTCGCCGGACAGGTACTTGTCCTGGATGTCGGCGGCCTCCTGCTCGTAGCCCATGCGCTGGGCGAGCTGGTTGTAGAAGTTCTGCTTGCGGCTGCCCATGCCGCCGACGTACAGCGCCGTGTAGGGGCGGAAGGTGTCGGCGAGGGTGGTGACGTCCTTGTCGTCGCCGACCGCCAGGGGGAGCGTGGGGCAGATGTCGAAGCCGTCGAGGGTCTTGCCGGCTTTCTCGCGGCCGGCGCGGATGTGCCGGACGGCGGTTTCCTCGAGGTGGTCGGCGGAGGGGAAGATCAGCAGGGCGCCGTCGGCGATCTCGCCGGTCTGTTCGAGGTTCTTCGGGCCGATCGCGGCGATGTAGAGGGGGATGTGCTCGCGCTGCGGGTGCACGGTGAGCTTGATGGGCTTGCCGGGGCCGCCGGGGAGGGGGAGGGTCCAGTGTTCGCCGTCGTGGGTGAGGCGTTCGCGGGTCATGGCCTTGCGGATGATCTCGACGTACTCGCGGGTACGGGCGAGGGGCTTGTCGAACTTGACGCCGTACCAGCCCTCGGAGACCTGGGGGCCGGAGACGCCGAGGCCGAGGCGGAAGCGGCCGCCGGAGAGGGAGTCGAGGGTGGCCGCGGTCATCGCGGTCATCGCGGGCTGGCGGGCGGGGATCTGGAAGATGGCGGAGCCGACGTCGATGCGCCGGGTCTGGGCGGCGACCCAGGTGAGCACCGTGGCGGCGTCGGAACCGTAGGCCTCTGCGGCCCAGCAGACCGCGTATCCGAGGCGGTCGGCTTCCTGGGCCACGGCGAGATTGTCCGCGTCCATTCCGGCGCCCCAGTAGCCGAGGTTGATCCCTAGCTGCATGGCCGTCTCCCCTTACCGATGAGTAACGTCGCTTGTGCGGAGACCTTATACCTCCGGTGGGTGGGGGGGATGCCTGCGGCGCAGGTGCGGGTGGGGTGGGGGCTTGGGTAGCGCCCACGGTGGGTGGGTGGGTGGTGCGGGGCCGGGGCGGGGGTGTCCGTCCTCGGACTGGCGCGATGGGGCTTGTTGGTGGGGGCGCGGGGTGCGGACGCGCCAGCCACTGCGGGCGGACACCCCCGCCCCGTCCCCTCCCCGCCGTCGGCGACATTCCCGCGCCCACGCGATCCGCGCTGCGCGTCGTACGCGGCTGCTGCCCGCCGCTTCCTCGCCGTCGCTTCCGCGGCCCGCTGCCGCGATCCGCGGGCATTCGTGCCGCAGGGCGGCACGGGTGGGCGCGACGGCACCTCGCGGGCGCCGGGCTGCGCAACCCACCCCCGGCCCACATCCACGCCGGGCACTTGGAAATCGGTTGTCCACAGGCCCTCACACCCGCGCCTCCGGCCAGTAATCTCGGCGTTCATGGAGCAGAGGCATCTCGGCCGTACCGGCCTGCGTGTGTCCCGGATCGGGCTCGGGACCCTGACCTGGGGTCGGGACACCGACGAGCACGACGCGGCGGACCTCCTGAAGACCTTCTGGGAGGCCGGCGGCACCCTCGTCGACACGGCCGACGTGTACGGCGACGGAGAGGCCGAGTATCTGCTCGGAAGGCTGATGGACGGGCTCGTTCCGCGCCGGGACCTCGTGATCTCGACCAAGGCCGGCAGCGTCCCCGACCCCGATCGCCGGTTCGACGGCTCGCGGGGGCATCTGCTCGCGGCACTGGACGCCTCGCTCTCCCGCCTCGGCACCGACTACGTCGACGTGTGGCACATCCACGCCTACGATCCCGCCACCCCGCTGGACGAGACGCTGCAGGCCCTCGACATCGCCGTCGGCAGCGGGCGCGTGCGCTATGCCGGTGTCTCCAACTTCTGCGGCTGGCAGCTGGCCAAGGCGGCGACCTGGCAGCTGGCCGTGCCGGGGACGCGGACCCGGCTGGCGAGTACGCAGATGGAGTACTCGCTGCTGCAGCGCGGTGTGGAGCGTGAAGTGCTGCCCGCCGCCCTCGATCTGGGGATAGGACTCCTGCCGACCTCACCGCTCGGACGGGGCGTGCTCAGCGGCAAGTACCGGGGCGACGCCGCCCCGCCCGACTCCCGCGGCGCCTCGGAGCACCTCGCGCCCTTCGTCGCGCCGTACCTCGACGACACGGCGAGCCGGATCGTGGACGCCGTGACGACGGCGGCGGACGGGCTCGCCGTGACCGCGCTGCAGGTGGCGCTCGCCTGGGTCCGGGACCGGCCCGGTGTGGCCGCTCCCATCGTCGGCGCGCGCAACGCCCAGCAGCTCACGGCGGCATTGTCAGTGGAGGCCCTTAGTCTTCCTGACGAGATCTGCCGGGCGCTGGACGATGTGTCGGCGCCCGTGCACCGCTATCCCGATCACGACTGGAGCACGCTGTGAGCACCGAGGACGCCGAGCCCGAGAGCCCCGACGCCGAGGGTGCGCACGTGTCCGAGGCCGAGGCCGAACTGGCCGCCCAGCGCCTCGAGCGGGAGCGGATCGAGCGGCGGAAGGCCGAGCGGCAGGGACCGGTCGAGGCCGGCGCCAAGCTGAGCGGCACGGCCGCCGATCTGCTGGCCGCCGTGCGCGCCGTGGAGAGCGGGGAGAAGCCGGCCGCCACCGTGTTCGACGAGGCCCGGCCCGCGCCGCGCCGGCCCGCTCCCGAGCCCGTGCGGCGGGCGCCGGCCGAGGCTCCGGGCGGTGTGCCCGCCGCCGGTGCCGTCGAGGCCGTACGGGCGGTGCTGGTCCAGGGGGGTGCTCCGGAGGGGCTCGCCCCGCAGGCCGCCGGCACGCTGGGCGAGGGGGCCGCCGAGGTGCTGCGTGCCGATCCCTGGCAGTTGCTGCGGGTCATCGGGGTGCGGCCCGAGCAGGCCGACGGGTTCGCCCGGGCGCTTCTCGGTGCCGAGGCCGGACCGGACGACGAGCGGCGGGGGCGCGCGGTCGCCGTGTGGCTGCTGGAGCAGGCGGCGTTGGCGGGGCACACCGTTCTCGAGATGGCCGCGCTGGCCGACGCGCTGGGCCGACAGGGGGTGCCGGAGCCCGAGGAGGCCGTCCAGAACGCCATTGCGGAGGGCGACGTTCTCGTCTTCCAGGACGGCCTCGGGGAGGACGAGGAACAGCCGGCTCGGATCCTGGTGGGGCTGGAGCGCTTCGCCATGGCGGAGGAGAGCCTCGCCGACGGTCTGGCCCGGCTGGTCAACTCCGTGCCCAAGCAGGAGGGCGAGGAGTGGGAGCATGCGGCGGCCGCCGCGGAGGGCTCCGCCGCCGAGCTGATCCGCGCGGCCGCGGGGCACGGGCTGGTGCTGCACACCGGCGGGGAGGCCTCGCTGGCCGAGCCCGCCGCCCTGCTCGACGCGGCGCACGGTCTGGGGCTGCGGGTCTGGGCCGCGGCCCACGGCCCGATGGGACGTGCGCGGTTCGCTGAGCTGGTCGAGGGTCCCGGTGTCGCCACGGTCGCCGGGCTGCTGTCCGGTGCCGAGGGCCCGGGGAGGGACGCCGACGGCGCGCTGGACGTCGATCTGCTGGTGGTGCTCGATGCCCCCCAGCTGGATGTCGAGGCCGCGGCGCTGGTGACGGAGTCGCTGCCGGACGGGGCGCGGCTGGTGCTGTCCGGTGATCCCGGGGTGCTGTGGTCGGTGGGGCCCGGGCGGGTGTTCGCGGACCTGCTGGCGGCGCGGATCTGTCCGCAGATCGCCTCGCGGCGGCCGGACCCCGGGCCGCTGGGCGAACTGGTCTCCGGGATCGGCGTCGGCGAGCTGAACCAGGTGGCGGCGCCCGGCAAGGAGGTCGTGATCGTGCCGGTGCGGGACGCGGGCGAGGCCGTGCACCGGACCGTGCAGCTGGTGGCGGACTCCGTGCCCCGCGCCATCGGGGTGCCGGCGGAGGAGACCCAGGTGATCACCCCCGGCCACGGGGGTGCGGTGGGTACGCGTGCGCTGAACGCGGCGCTGAAGGAGCAGCTCAATCCGGGGCCGGGGCGCTTCGGCGGATTCGATCCGGGTGACCGGGTCGCCTACTCCCCCGCCCCGGGGCACACGGTGCCGGGGAGCGTGGTGCGGGCCGACGGCGAGGGGCTGCACCTGGTGTGCGGGGGCGAGGAGGTCGTCGTACCGCGCGACCGGGTGGAGCAGACCGTACGGCACGGCTGGGCGCTGACCGCGCACCAGGCGGTGGGCTGTCGGTGGCCCGCGGTGGTCGTGGTGCTGCCCGGTGATGCCGCCCAGGCACTGAGCCGGCCCTGGGTGTACACGGCCTTCAGCCGGGCCGGCCGGCATCTGTCCGTGGTGCACGGGGTGGAGCAGGCGCTGCCGCGCGCCGTGGCGGAGGTGCCCGCCAAGCCGCGGACGACCCGGTTGCCGGTGCTGCTGGCGCCCCAGGTTCCGGCGGGCGCCGAAAGCTGAGGCGCGGCGGCACCCGCAGTGCCGCCGCGTGTCGTGCGGAGGGTCAGCGGTCCGCGTCGAGCGGTTCCAGGTCCTCGTCCTCGTCCAGCGTCGGAACGGTGTCGTCCTCCAGGTCGTCTTCGGTGTCGTCGTCGATGTCGTCGTCGAAGACCGCGCTGACGTCGAAGCGGCAGACCACGTGCTGCGGGTCCACCTCGTCGAACGGTGCCTCGAGCCACTCGCCGGGGTCCGGGGCTTCGTCCGTCGCCGTCACCCAGAGCGTGGAGTCGCCTTCCTCGAGGCCGAACTCCTTGTGCCGGGACGCGATCTCGTCCGGCTCGAACTCGCCGAACAGCAGCCCGAGCGCGCCGTGGACGGTCCCCGAAGCCTCCGAGCCCTCGTCGTCCGCCGCCTCGATCCGCTGGGCGTGCGCCAGCAGCCGCTGCGGTTCCGCGACGGCGTAGTCACGGCGGATCAGCACGCTGACCGTGTTCGGCTCCTCGGGGCCGGTGTACGGCAGCGTGTCCTCGGCACCGGGGATCTCGAAGGGGGTGACCTCGTCGTAGCGGTCGTAGAGCAGTTCGTCGTACGTCTCCGCGGCCGCGGCCAGCTGGTTGAACGCCTCGTAGACGGCCGGGTCGTCCTCCCCCGACCGGCGTTCGACCGCGGCCAGGTGGCGGTCGAGCGCGGTCTTGACCGCCTCGGCGGCGGCGCGTACCTCGGCAGCGGTGGGCTGCGCAGCATCAGACATAGTGCAGACGCTATCCGTACCGGGGCCGCGCCCGCACAATAGATGCGATGCCGGAATACGAATTTGTCGACGTGTACGTGCCGCGCGGGGTCTCCCGCAAGGAGACGGCACGCCTGCTGACGGACCATGCCGAGTACGGTCACTGGGAGCTGTACCGCCTGACGCTGATGCGTGACGGCAGCCGCAGGGTGCGGTTGCGGCGGCGGATCATCCGCCAGGTGCGCGCCACCTGGTGAGGTGCGGACACCCGACCGGAATCAGACACGGAGCGGGCCCCGCGGTCGCGGGGCCCGCTCCGTGTGCCCGGTGTCAGGCGGCGCTGCGGGCCTTGCGGTAGAGGACCGCTCCTGCGAGCAGCGCGCCCGCGCCGGCCGGCAGGGCGAGGCCCATGGGCAGCTCGCTGCCGGTCCGGGCCAGCTCCGCGTCGGCCTGGGGCTGGGTGGCGGTGTGGGTGTCCGGCTGGTTGCCGCGCGGGGTGTCGTCGCCCGGGGTGGCCGGGGTGCTCGGCTCGTCGCCGGGGTTGTCCGGCTGCTCGGGGCTGCCCGGGTCGCCGGGCTGTTCCGGCGTCTCCTGGCCGGGGTTGCCGTTCGCGCAGTCGTTGCCCTCGGTGGCGTTCCCGGCCGCGAGGACGTTCACGCTGTTGCCGCAGACGTTCACCGGGACGTGGACCGGGGCCTGGACCTGGTTGCCGGAGCCCACGCCGGGCGAGTCGCCGGTGTTGCCGTCGGCCTGTGCGCCGCCGGTTCCGTCGTGTCCGTCGGACGGGGCACCGCCCTCGTCGGCGCAGGAGTTACCCACGGACGGGTTGAGGAGACCGGCGACGTTGACCGTGTTGCCGCAGACGTTGACCGGCGCGTGCACCGGCGCCTGCACCGTGTTCCCGGAGAGCACGCCGGGCGAGCCGGCCGCGGCGCCCGCCGCTCCGGAGTCGGCGTGGGCGGCCCCGCCCGCGGCGGCGAGCACACCCGTGGCGGCCGCCATGGTCATCAGGCCCTTGCGGGTGACCTGTCGCATTGCTGAATTCCCTGCCTTCACCTGGTGCCGGGAATCGGCGTTCCACTTGAATTCCCGGTGTTCCGACGTATTCAGATACCGGTCGGCCCCGGAGCGCATGGCGCGCGCTCCGGGGCCGAGCGGCTCGAGCCCTCAGCGGGCGTGCCCTAGAGGGCGAGGCACAACGTCACGCGTTGACGCAGGTGTTGCCGAAGGCCGGGTTCAGCAGCCCGATCACGGAGACCGTGTTGCCGCAGACGTTCACGGGAACGTGAATCGGCGCCTGGATGACGTTGCCGGAAAGGACACCCGGGGAGTGCACGGCGGCACCCTGGGCGCCCGAGTCGGCGGCGGCCATGCCCGCGCCCGCGAGAACCAGACCACCAGTGGCGGCCGCGACAGCGACGACCTTCTTGAGCATTATTCCTCCTTGTTGGCAAAGCGATCCAAAGTCGCGGATCACATCACGGGTAACGAGGAGGAAGTAATGAGGCTACGAGCTTATGGTCGCATTCACCCTTCCCAGTCAACCCCGTACGCCTGCACGAATACCGGGTTCATCGGGTCGCCGTCTCAGGAGGCGTCCAGGAAACGGTCGAGCACCCGCACGCCGAACTTCAGACCGTCCACCGGGACCCGCTCGTCGACCCCGTGGAACATGCCCGCGAAGTCCAGCTCCGGGGGCAGCCGCAGCGGCGCGAAGCCGAAGCAGCGGATGCCGAGGTCGTCGAAGGACTTGGCGTCGGTGCCGCCGGAGAGCATGTACGGCACGGCCCGGGCGATCGGGTCCTCGGCGCGCAGGGCGGTCTGCATGGCGTCGACGAGCCTGCCGTCGAAGTCGGTCTCCAGGGCCTTGTCGGAGTGCACGTCCTCGCGCCGCACGCGCGGACCGAGGATGCGGTCGAGGTCGGCGAGGAACTCCTCCTCGTAGCCGGGCAGGAACCGGCCGTCGACGTGCGCGGTGGCCTGGCCCGGGATGACGTTGACCTTGTAGCCGGCGCCGAGCTGGGTGGGCGCGGCGGAGTTGCGCAGGGTGGTGCCGATCATGCGGGCGATGCCGCCGAGCTTGGCGAGCGTCTCGTCCATGTTCTCCGGATCGAGCTCGGTGCCGAGCGCGTCGGAGAGTTCGTCCAGGAAGGCGCGCACGGTCTTGGTGACCCTGACCGGCCACTTGTGCCGGCCGAGGCGGGCGACGGCCTCGCACAGCTCGGTGATGGCGTTGTCGTCGTTGGTCATCGAACCGTGGCCGGCGGTGCCGTCGACGGTGAGCCGCATCCAGTGCATGCCCTTCTCGGCGGTCTCGACGAGGTAGAGGCGCAGCTTCTCGTTGACGGTGAAGGAGAAGCCGCCGACCTCGCCGATCGCCTCGGTGACGCCCTCGAACAGCTCGGGGTGCCGGCGCACCAGATGCTTGGCGCCGTACGTGCCGCCTGCCTCCTCGTCCGCGAGGAAGGCGAGGACGATGTCGCGCGGGGGCTTGCGTCCGCTGCGCAGGCGGTCGCGGACGACCGCGAGGGTCATCGCGTCCATGTCCTTCATGTCGACCGCCCCGCGGCCCCACACGCATCCGTCGGCGATCTCACCGGAGAACGGGTGGTGGGTCCAGTCGTCCGCGTTGGCCGGTACGACGTCGGTGTGCCCGTGGATGAGCAGGGCGGGCCGGGACGGGTCCTCGCCCTCGATCCGGGCCACCGTGGAGGCGCGTCCCGGATGGGACTCGAAGATCTGCGGTTCGAGACCCACCTCGGCGAGCTTCTCGGCGACGTACTCGGCCGCCTTGCGCTCGCCGGGGCCCGAGTGGTCGCCGTAGTTGCTGGTGTCGATCCGGATCAGCTCGCGGCAGAGGTCCACGACCTCGTCCTCACCGGTGACGCCCCTGGCCGTGTCCGTCTGGCTCACGTGCTTCCTCCCGCTGCTGGTGTTCCCGCTGGTGGCTCGCCCTCATCCTCCCTCCCCCGCGGACGGGCCCCAAGACCCGGTCCGGCCGGTCCTGCACCGTTCGGCCGACGGCGCCGCCGGGCGGGGTTGATCGGCCACCCCTGAACACCTGGTAATGTTTACGTCGTCGCCGCGGGGGGAAACCCGCGCGACAGACACCTTGTCCGGGTGGCGGAATGGCAGACGCGCTAGCTTGAGGTGCTAGTGCCCTTTATCGGGCGTGGGGGTTCAAGTCCCCCCTCGGACACATGGAGCGTGAGGGCCGTGACCGCGAGGTCGCGGCCCTCACGGCGTTGTCGCGGAGGTGACCATGACCGCTCGTTCCTGCCCTTGCGGGCTGCCCGAGGCGTACGAGGCCTGCTGCGGGCGTTTCCACGCGGGTGCCGCCGCCGCTCCCACCGCCGAGCGGCTGATGCGGTCGCGGTACTGCGCGTTCGTGCGGCGGGACGGAGCGTATCTGCTGCGGACCTGGCATCCGGGGACGCGGCCGGAGCGCATCGACTTCGATCCCGGCATGCGGTGGACCGGGCTGGAGATCCTGGACAGCGAGGGCGGGTCCGCCTTCCACTCCACCGGGACGGTGACCTTCCGCGCCTCCTACCGGGGCGGTTCGCTGCACGAGCGCAGCCGCTTCGAACGGGTCGACGGGGCGTGGGTGTACGTCGACGGTGAGTTTCTGAACTAGGGCGCCAGGATGTCCAGTTCCTGGAGGGCGCCCTCGGTGATCTCGCGGGTGAGGTGTTCCGCGCGGGCGGCGTCGCGTTCGCGGACCGCCTCGGCGAGCTGGACGTGCAGGGTGACGGCGGCCGGGTCGGGGTCCTCGAACATCACGTCGTGGTGGGTGCGGCCGGCCAGGACCTCGGCGACGACGTCGCCGAGGCGGGCGAACATCTCGTTGCCGGAGGCGTTCAGGATGACCCGGTGGAAGGCCACGTCGTGGAAGAGGTAGCCCTCCAGCTTGTGGCCGCGTGAGTGGGCGACCATGCCGAGGGCGCACTCGGTGAGCTCGGCGCACTGCT
The DNA here is from genome assembly GCF_055571035.1 of Streptomyces malachitofuscus. Taxonomy (NCBI): domain Bacteria; kingdom Bacillati; phylum Actinomycetota; class Actinomycetes; order Kitasatosporales; family Streptomycetaceae; genus Streptomyces; species Streptomyces malachitofuscus. The sequence continues at coordinate 276,697 of NZ_JBVIGA010000004.1, forward strand.
CGGCCGTGGCGTTGCGGGCGGCCAGGCCCGCCGCGACCGGTTCGATCGCCGAGCGCAGCACGGTGAGCGAGCGCAGTTGCCGCGGACGGTCCGCGCCGGCCAGGCGCCAGCGGATGACCTGGGGGTCGTAGACGTTCCACTCGCTGGTCGGCCGGACCGTCACGCCGACGCGGCGCCGGGACTCGACCAGGTGCATGGACTCCAGGACGCGGACCACTTCGCGCATCACGGAACGCGACACGTCGAAACGCTGTGCGAGTTCGTCGGTGCGCAGGACGCTGCCGGGCGGGTAGTCGCCGGCGGTGATCTCGGGGCCGAGGGTGTCCAGAACGCGGCCGTGCAGCCCCCGGCCCGTGGTGCTCATGCACTCAGAGTACGGGGCGGATCACCCACATAAAAAGTCAGACTTATACGTCACAGACTCTTGAAGTTGTCCTATGAATAAGCTTCAGTTGCCGTCGACATCACGCGTCGACGAAGACAGCAGACAGTGAGGCAGCGATGAACACCACCGAAGTCGTCGTGATCATGGGCGTCGCGGGCACCGGCAAGACCACCGTCGGTCCCCTGCTCGCGGCCCGGTTCGACGTTCCGTACGCCGAGGGCGACGACTTCCACCCGCAGGCCAACATCGACAAGATGACGGCCGGGACCCCGCTCACCGACGACGACCGCAGGCCCTGGCTGGACGCCATCGGCGCGTGGGCGCAGAAGCGGGCGGGGCAGGGCGGGGTGGTCAGCTGCTCGGCGCTGAAGCGGTCGTACCGCGACCGGCTGCGGGCCGCCGCGCCCGGCGTGGTCTTCGTACACCTCACGGGTGACCGCGCGCTCATCGAGGACCGGATGTCGCACCGGCAGGGGCACTTCATGCCCACGGCACTGCTCGACTCCCAGTTCGCCACGCTCCAGCCGCTGGAGCCGGACGAGGCCGGGGTCGCCGTGGACGTGACGGGCAGTCCCGAGGAGATCGCCGAACGGGCGGCCGCCGCCCTGGACGCCCTCCCCGAGCCCACCCCGTAGGTCCCGGCCGGACCCTCCCCGACCCTCGCACACACTAGGGAACCACCGTGACCAGACTCAGCGTCGAGATGCTGGCAGCGGACGCACCCGAGCCGATCACCTCGGCCGGCCACGCTCAGCTGGGCATCGCCGTCCTGGCGGGCATCGCCGTCATCGTCCTGCTCATCACCAAGTTCAAGCTGCATGCCTTCCTGTCGCTGACCATCGGGTCGCTGGCGCTCGGCGCGTTCGCCGGGGCGCCGCTGGACAAGGTGATCGCCAGCTTCAGTGCCGGACTCGGCTCCACCGTCGCCGGAGTGGGCGTCCTGATCGCCCTCGGCGCGATCCTCGGCAAGATGCTCGCCGACTCCGGCGGCGCCGATCAGATCGTCGACACCATCCTCGAGAGGGCGAACGGCCGCACCATGCCGTGGGCGATGGTGCTGATCGCCTCGGTGATCGGCCTGCCGCTGTTCTTCGAGGTCGGCGTGGTGCTGCTGATCCCCGTGGTGCTGATGGTCGCCAAGCGCGGCAACTACTCCCTGATGCGCATAGGAATCCCGGCGCTCGCCGGTCTGTCCGTGATGCACGGACTGGTGCCGCCGCACCCCGGTCCGCTGGTCGCGATCGACGCCGTCGGCGCCAACCTCGGTGTGACGCTGGCCCTGGGCGTGCTCGTCGCCATACCGACGGTGGTCATCGCGGGTCCGCTGTTCTCCAAGTACGCCGCCCGCTGGGTGGACGTCCCGGCCCCGGAGCGGATGATCCCGCAGCGGCCCTCCGAGGACCTGGAGAAGCGCCCCGGCTTCGGCCCGACGCTGGCCACGATCCTGCTGCCGGTCGTGCTGATGCTGGCCAAGGCGCTGGTCGACATCGTCATCGACGACCCCGAGAACTCCGTGCAGCGTGTCTTCGACGTGATCGGTTCCCCGCTGATCGCGCTGCTCGCGGCCGTGCTGGTCGGCATCTTCACCCTGGGTGTGCCCGCCGGGTTCAGCCGGGAGCGCATCTCGTCCCTGGTCGAGAAGGGGCTCGCGCCCATCGCGGGCATCCTGCTGATCGTCGGCGCGGGCGGCGGTTTCAAGCAGACGCTCATCGACACCGGCGTGGGCCGGATGATCCTGGACATCTCCGAGGACTGGTCGATCCCGGCGCTGCTGCTGGCCTGGCTGATCGCGGTGGCGATCCGGCTGGCGACCGGGTCGGCGACCGTGGCGACCGTCTCCGCGGCCGGTCTGGTGGCGCCGCTCGCCGCCGACATGTCGACCACCCACGCCGCCCTGCTGGTGCTCGCGATCGGTGCCGGTTCGCTGTTCTTCAGCCATGTCAACGACGCCGGCTTCTGGCTGGTGAAGGAGTACTTCGGGCTGAACGTCGGTCAGACGATCAAGACGTGGTCGATCATGGAGACCATCATCTCGGTGGTGGCCGGCGGTTTCGTGCTGCTGCTGTCACTGATCATCTAGCCGGTCGTCCGGACCGGCGCACGGCACCCGGGCCCGCCCGCTCCCCGTCGGGGGGCGGGCGGGCGCGATGTGTTCAGGGCCGCCACAGCGGGTGCTCGCGCTCGGCCCATTCCCGGCCGACCGAGCCCGTGCGCAGGCCGCGGCGGGCCTCGGGGTCCGCGAGAGCCATGCCGACGTGGCCGGCGAGGACGATGCCGATGGTCAGGGCCAGCCAGTCGTGGACGAAGGTCGCGCTGGTGCGCCAGACCAGCGGGGTGAGGTGGGTGAACCACATCAGCAGGCCGGTGCCCAGCATCACCAGGGTGGCGCCCGCGATCCAGGCCGCGTAGAGCTTCTGGCCGGCGTTGAACTTCCCGGCCGGCCGGGACGCGGGACGCCTGTCGCGGCGCAGGGCGGCCCGCAGCCAGGTGCGGTCGTGCGGCCCGAAGCGGTTCAGCCGGCCGAGGTCGGCGCGCAGGGCCCGGGACAGGAGACCGACGAGGACCGGGAGCGGCAGGGCGAGTCCGGACCACTCGTGGAGGGTGACCACGAGGGCGCGGCGGCCCACGAGCTGGGCGAGCTGGGGGACGTAGAGGCAGGCGGCCGTGGCGACGCAGACGCCCATCAGCGCGGCCGTGGTGCGGTGCACCCACCGCTGGGCGGGGCCGAAGCGCCGTACGGCCGTGGTGGCGGGCGGGGCGTCAACTCGTGGGGTCATCGTCGCGTCCGTTCGACCGGCCGACCCAGGCGTCGACGTCGTAACCGCGCTCCTCCCAGTAGCCGGGTTCCACGTCGTCGGTGACGGTGATGCCGGAGAGCCACTTGGCGGACTTGTAGAAGTACATCGGGGCCACGTAGAGGCGGGCCGGGCCGCCGTGGGCGTGGCCGAGGTCCTCGTCCTGCATGCGCAGGGCGACGAGGACGTCCGCGCGGCGGGCCTGGTCGAGGGTGAGGCTCTCGGAGTACGCGCCGTCGAAGCAGGTGAAGCGCACGGCCCCGGCCGCCGGGCGCACTCCCGCGGCGTCCAGGAGCCGGGACAGGCGCACCCCCTCGAAGGGCGTGCGCGGCACCCGCCAGCCGGTGACGCACTGGACGTCCCGGACCATACGGGTCTGCGGCAGGGACTTCAGCTCGGCCAGGGTGTAGGTGGCGGGGCGGTCGACGAGGCCGTCGACGGTGAGGCGGTAGGTGTCGGCGTTCTTCCGCGGGACGGACGAGGTGACCGAGTAGTAGCGGAAGCCGCCGCCGTTGGGGAGCAGTCCGGTCAGGCCGGTGGGGTCCTTGCCGGAGGCTCCGGCGAGGAAGGACTCCAGGCCGCGCTGGAGGGTGGGCGCGGTGACCACGCCGAGGGCGCCCAGGCCGAGGGTGCCGAGGAGGACCCGGCGGCCGACGGGCTTGCCCCGCGCGTCCGTTCCGTCCGGCGCTTCGGCTTCTTCCGGCGGCTGTTCGGAGTTCACCTCTCCATTCGAGCACCCGCGCCCCGGTCGGGCCAGGGGCCGCGGGTGCCCGTCAGACTTCCGTAAGCACCACGTCCTACGCGTTGCGCTCGGCCTCCTGGTCGAGCTGGAACGCCTCGTTGCCGAGCCCGATGCGGGCGTGGGTCTCCGGGGCACGGGAGCGCAGGACGGCGCCCTGGACCAGGCCGACGACGAGGGCCAGGCCGATGACGCCGGGCAGGATCCAGCTCAGGGCGGAGTCGGGACCGGCGCCGACCAGCACGTCGAAGTCCTTGACCGTGTAGCCGGCGATCACCACCAGGGCTGTTCCGGCGAGTGCCGAGGTGCCCAGCCGCCAGGCCTGAGCTCCGGCGGCGCCGCGCCGGACGAAGAAGACCACGACGGACAGGGAGGCGATGGCCATCAGGACGATCACGCCGAGCGCGCCGATGTTGCCGCCCCAGGTGAACAGGCGCAGCACCGGCGCGGTCGGGTCGCCGGTGGGCTTGTCGTCGGTGAGGGCGAAGGCGAGGACCAGCACGGCGGCGATGGCGGTCTGGAGCAGGGAGCCGGTGCCGGGGGCGCCGCTGCTGCCGGTGGTGCGGCCGAAGGCGGCGGGCAGCAGGCCTTCGCGGCCCATGGCGAAGGCGTACCGGGCGACGACGTTGTGGAAGCTGAGCATGGCCGCGAACATGCCGGTGACGAAGAGGACGTGCAGGACGTCGGTGAAGGTGGAGCCGAGCCGGTCCTCGGTGAGGAAGAACAGCAGGCCCGCGCTCTGCTCCTGGGAGGTGCCGACGATCCCGGAGGGGCCGGTGGCGACGGTGAGCGCCCAGCTGCTGACGGCGAAGAAGACGGCGACTCCGGCGACGGCGAGGAACATCACGCGCGGCACGACCTCGTGCGGCTTGCTGGTCTCCTCGGCGTAGACGGGGGCCTGTTCGAAGCCGAGGAAGGCCGCGATGCAGAAGCACAGGGCGGTGCCGACGCCGGCGCCGGTGAGCGTGTCGGGGTTGAAGGCGTGCAGCGAGAGGCCCTCCGTGCCGGGGTCGGCGATGGCGGCGACGTCGAAGACGACAACCAGGAGCACCTCGATGACGAGCAGGACCCCGAGGACGCGCGCGTTGACGTCGATCTTCAGCCAGCCCAGCACGCCGACGGCCAGCACGGCCACGAGCGAGGGGATCCACCAGGCGACCTCGACGTCGGCGTAGGTGGCGAAGAGGCCGGAGACCTCGAACCCGAAGATGCCGTAGATGCCGACCTGGAGGGAGTTGTAGGCGACGAGGGCGACCAGGGCGGCGCCCGCGCCGGCGGTGCCGCCGAGTCCGCGGGAGATGTACGCGTAGAAGGCGCCGGCGTTGTGGACGTGCCGGCTCATCTCGGCGTAGCCGAGGCTGAAGAGGATCAGCACGACGCCGAGGACCACGAAGAGCAGCGGCTGGCCGACGATGCCCATCACCGCGAATGTGGTGGGCATGACACCAGCGACCACCATGAGGGGGGCGGTCGCGGCGAGGACGGAGAGCAGCAGGCCCCCCGTGCCGAGGCGGTCGGCGCGCAGGGCGCGCTCCTGCCCCTTGAACGTACTGATGCCGTCGGCTGTTGCTCTGCTCCTGCTCGAACTGTCCGTCGTCATCTCGAGACCGTCCTTGGGTCGGGGGTGGTTGCGGCGGGTGCGGGGGGTGGGGGCTGGGGTCAGGCCGTGCCCAGGGCGGCGGCGCGGGCGGTGCGGAAGGCGGTCAGGGCGTCGCGTTCGGGGTAGGACCAGGGTTCCGGTGTGGCGTGGTCGCCGATGCGGTGGAAGAGGGCGGCGGCCTCGGCACCCCGGCCCTCACAGACCTTGGCGTGGGCGAGGAAGTTGAGGTCGACGAGGCGGCGCGGATGGTCTTCGCGCTCCCACTCCAGCCACCAGTCGAAGGCGGCCTTCATCACCTGCCGGGCGCGGCGGCCGACCCAGTGGCCGGAGGCGACCGGGTCGGCGGGCTCGTGGCCCGCGGCGGCCAGGGTGCGGTAGCGCTCGGCGTGCGCGATGACCGGCAGGATCGCCAGGGGTGAGTCGGCGGGGGCCTGTTCGGCGGCCCAGTTGGCGAAGTCGTACACCTCGTGCAGCGGGTCGGGGCCGGCCTCCACGCGCCGCTCCGCCAGCCAGCCGACCACCAGGTGGTGGGCGTGGTGGTGCTCCGCGTACCGGGTGCGGATCTGCTCGAAGACGCGGACCACGTCCCCCTCCGCGCCCAGGGAGCACTCGAGGAGAAGCAGACCGAGCCAGGGGGTGGGGTCGGCGGGCAGCAGCTCCGCGGCCTGATGACAGCTCTCGCGGACGCGGGCCGGCTTCTCCTTGCCGCGCAGCGCGCGGCGCACCTGGGCGAGGGCGAGCAGCACGGACGCGTCACCGGAGTCGGGCTCGGCGAGCAGCCATTCGCGCGCCCAGGCGGCGGTGTGCGACTCCCGCGCGAGCACCGTGACCCGGTGGCCCCGGCGGTCCCAGTCGTCCCCCGTCCGGACGAGCAGCGAGCGGGTGTTCTGCCATCGGCCCTGCGCCAACGCGGCCCGCGCTGCGACCAGTTCGGCGTCGTCGAGAGCGTCGTCGAAGGCCTGTGTCCCGCGTTTGCGGGCACGGCCGAGGGGAGGCGGGGGTGGGGACACCGCGGAACTTCCTCACGCGCTCTTCTTGTGGTTCGGCTCACGGCGGGCGGTCGGTACGGCAGTGGTCGGCTGCCGATTGCCATGAGCTGATCACAGACAGCAAACCGCCAGCCAACGGATCACGTCAAGGGCGCACGGGCCGTTACACGCGTCAACTGCGGTCACGAAGAGGCAACTTGTGGTGCCCGAGCGGCCGGGGTCGTCCGAGGCGTGCGAGGGGGCGCGACGGCGGGCGGTGCGTGGTGTGCGGCCTGGCGGTGCCCGGCCTGGTGCGCTGCTTGGATGGCCGTATGAGTGCTGACGAGATCATCGACATCGTCGACGAGAACGACCGGGTGGTCGGGCGGTCGCCTCGCGGCGAGGCCTACGCGCGGGGCCTGCGGCACCGGTGCGCCTTCGTCCTCGCCCGGGACGCCGAGGGACGGATCTTCGTCCACCGCCGGACGCCGGGCAAGCTGGTCTTTCCCTCCCTGTACGACATGTTCGTCGGCGGGGTGGTCGGCGCGGGCGAGGACTACGACGCGGCCGCCCTGCGGGAGGCGGAGGAGGAACTGGGCGTGAGCGGGCTGCCGCGTCCCGAGCACCTCTTCACGTTCCTGTACGACGACGGGGCGGGCCGGACCTGGTGGTCGGCGGTGTACGAGGTGCGCTGCGAGCTTCCGGTGCGGCCGCAGGCCGAGGAGGTGGCGTGGCACGACTTCCTGCCCGAGGCCGAGGTGGAGCGGCGACTGCGTGAGGGCGGGTGGGAGTGGGTGCCGGACGGGCTTGCGGCGTACGAGCGGCTCAGGGCGTGGCGGTCGGGAGGCGGCGGTCCGGCCGGCCCGGACGGTGCCGCGGGCCCGGGTCCGGGATCGTCGGAGCCGCCGGTAGGGTCGCCGGCGTGATCGATTTTGTGCGGAACGTTCGGTTGTGGTTCGCGCCCGCGGCGGTGCGGGATGAGGGTGAGACGCCCGACTACCGGTTCTCGCTGGCCAACGAGCGGACGTTCCTCGCCTGGCTGCGTACCGCGCTCGCGCTGATCGGCGGCGGGTTCGCCGTGGACCAGTTCCTGCCGGACCTGCGGTGGGGCTGGCGAGTGGGGCTGGCGCTGGCGCTGCTCGCCGCCGGGGCGTTGTGCGCGCTGCGGGCGGTCAATCACTGGGTGCGGTGCGAGCGGGCCATGCGGCGCGGTGAGGATCTGCCGGTCTCCCGGTTCCCGGCGCTGCTGAGTCTGGTGGTGGCGGTGGTGGCCGTGGCGATGGTCGTGGTGGTGCTGGTGGGGTGGGAGGGGTGAGCGGGGCGGCCGCCCCTGCGGCGGAGCGGGATCCCGGGCTGCAGCCGGAGCGGACGCGGCTGGCATGGCGGCGTACGACCTTGTCGAGCACGGTGGTGGCCGTACTGGCGGGGAGGACGGCGGTGGCGAGCGGGGGGCCGGTGGGGGTGGTGGCGGTGGCCGGTGTGGTGGGCTTCGCCTGCTGGGTGGGGTTTCTGGTGGTCGCCCATCGGCGGATTCGCGGACTGGCGGCGAGTGCTGTGCCTGCGGCGCTGGTGCCTCGGTACGCGGTGGCGGCGGTGGGGTGTGTGGTGGTGACGGTGCTGTGTGGGGCGGCTCTGGTGCTGCGGGGTTGAGGTGGTGGGTCTTCTCGCCCCCGCCGCCCCTTCCCGTCCCTGGGACTGCGCCCCCGGACCCTCTTTCGGCCCTACGGGCCTCGTCCTCCAACGCCGGACAGACCTATTCGGGCACCGTTACCACGATCTTGCCCCTGGTGCGGCCCTCCTGGTTCAGGCGGTGGGCGTCCGCCGTGCGTTCCAGGGGGAAGGTCTCCGAGACGTGGACCGTCACCACGCCCTGTTCCGCCAGGTCGGACAGGTGGGTCAGGTCCTGGGGGTCCGGGCGGACGAACCAGTACTGGCCGCCGTAGGTCACCACCTCGGGGTCGGTGATCGAGACCAGACGGCCGTCCGGGGTGAGGAGGTTCGCGGAGGCCTTCAGGGCGTCTCCGCCGACCGTGTCGAGCACCGCGTCCACACCCTCGGGGGCCAGCCCGCGCACCCGTTCCGCGAGGCCCTCGCCGTAGCTCACCGGCTCTCCGCCCAGTCCGCGTACGAAGTCGTGGTTGCGCTCGCTGGCCGTGCCGATGACCCGGGCGCCGAGGTGGGCGGCGAGCTGGACGGCGATGGAGCCGACCCCGCCGGCCGCGGCGTGCACCAGGACGGTGTCGCCGCGGCCGACCCCGAGGACGCGGTGCAGCGCCTGGTGGGCAGTGAGCCCCGCGAGCGGGAGGCCGGCCGCCTCCTCGAAGGACAGGTTGCGCGGCTTGCGCGCGAGCGTGCGCACCGGGGCGGCCACGTACTCGGCGAAGGTGCCCTGGGAGAGGACGTCCTCGCGCACATAGCCGATCACCTCGTCGCCTTCGGCGAACTCCGGAACCGCGGGCCCCGTCCGGACCACGACGCCGGAGACGTCCCAGCCGGGGACGACCGGGAAGACGGGCCGCAGGAGGGAGTCGAGGTAGCCCTCACGGCACTTCCAATCCACCGGGTTGACCGCCGCCGCCCGTACCTTCACCAGTACCGAATCGGGGCCGACCCTGGGGTCGTCGACCTCTCCTACGCCGAGCACCTCGGGGCCGCCGTACCGTGTGTAGCTGATCGCCTTCATGCGTCCGACCCTCCGGGGTCCGCTCCGGGCGTGCAAGCCGGACGGCCCGATACACGCCATTCGCGTGGTCGCGGAGTGGCAGGCCGGGGGGAGCGCCTATCGTGGGCCCGATCACGTTTCGCTCTCGCTCTGGACGACATACCGACCGGTCGGCATCATTGTGCGGGTACCGTCACCTGCCTGGAGGAGCGACGATGAGCCCCGACCACCCGCCCGGACTCGATCTCGACCGGCTTCGCGGCCTGCTCGAACGGGAGCGGCCCGGCCTGGTGAACGGCCCGCTCACCGGCCGGCTGATCGAGGGCGGCAGGTCCAACCTCACGTACACGGTCTCCGACGGCGACTCCAAGTGGGTCGTACGGCGTCCCCCGCTCGGCCATGTCCTGGCCACCGCGCACGACATGAAACGCGAGCACCGGGTGATCAGCGCGCTGCATCCGACCGCCGTGCCCGTGCCGCGCCCCGTGCTGCTGTGCGAGGACGAGGAGGTGCTCGGGGCGCCCTTCTACGTCATGGAGTTCGTCGAGGGCACCCCGTACCGCACGGCGGACCAGCTCGTCCCGCTCGGCCCCGCGCGCACCCGGGACGCCGTGCTGAACCTGGTGGACACGCTGGTCGAGCTGCACGCCGTCGACCCCGGTGAGGTGGGGCTCGCGGACTTCGGCCGGCCCGAGGGGTTCCTGGACCGCCAGCTGCGGCGCTGGGGGAAGCAGCTCGACGCCTCCCGCAACCGGGAGCTGGCCGGGATCGACGAGCTGCACGCCGCGCTCGGCCGCGAGCTGCCCTCCTCCCCCGCGCCCGCCGTGGTGCACGGCGACTACCGCCTCGACAACGCACTGATCGGCGAGGACGACAGGATCAAGGCCGTCCTCGACTGGGAGATGTCCACCCTCGGGGATCCGCTGACCGACCTCGGACTGCTGGTGATGTACAGCATGCCGCTGAGCATGCCGGACTCCCCCGTCTCCACGACCGCCGAGGCCCCCGGGCACCCCGCGCCCGCCGAGCTGGTCGAGCGGTACGCGGTGCGGTCGGGGCGCGACGTCTCCGCGGTCTCCTGGTACACGGCGTTCGCCTGGTTCAAGCTCGCCGTGATCCTGGAGGGCATCCACTACCGCTACACGCTGGGCCAGACGGTCGGGCGCGGCTTCGACCGCATCGGCGATCTGGTCCCGGTGTTCATCGAGCACGGTCTGACCACTCTTCAGGAAGGCTGACGGCACATGGACTTCGCGTTCGACGCGCGCACCGAGGAACTGCGCGCCAGGCTTCTCGCCTTCATGGACGAGCACGTGTACCCGGCCGAACAGGTCGCCCACGAGCAGCGTGAGCGGTCTGCCTCGCCGTGGGACACCGTTCCCGTGGTCGAGGAGCTGAAGGCCGAGGCCCGCCGGCAGGGCCTGTGGAACCTGTTCCTGCCCGACTCCGAGTACGGCGCCGGGCTGACCAACCTGCAGTACGCACCGCTCGCCGAGATCATGGGCCGCTCCCCGCAGCTCGCGCCGACGGTCACCAACTGCGCGGCGCCCGACACCGGGAACATGGAGGTGCTGGCGCAGTTCGGCGACGAGCGGCAGAAGAAGCAGTGGCTCCAGCCGCTGCTCGCGGGTGAGATCCGTTCGGCGTTCGCGATGACCGAGCCCGAGGTGGCCTCCTCGGACGCCACCAACATCACCACGCGCATCGAGCGGGACGGCGACGACTACGTCATCACCGGCCGCAAGTGGTACATCTCCGGGGCGATGCACCCGGACTGCACCATCTTCATCGTGATGGGCAAGACCGATCCGGACGGGGCGGACATCCGCCGTCAGCAGTCCATGGTGCTCGTCCCGCGCGACACCCCGGGTGTCACGATCAAGCGTGCGATGCAGGTCTTCGGCTACGAGGACCACTACCACGGGGGACACGCCGAGGTGGTCTTCGACCACGCGCGCGTGCCGGTGTCGAACCTGATCGGCGAGGAGGGCGGCGGCTTCGCCATCGCGCAGGCCCGGCTGGGTCCCGGCCGGATCCACCACTGCATGCGGCTGATCGGCATGGCCGAGCGGGCCATCGAGCTGATGTGCCGGCGGGCGGTGTCCCGGGACGCGTTCGGCAAGGCGCTGGCCCGGCAAGGCGTGGTGCAGAACTGGATCGCCGACGCGCGCGTTGCCGTCGAGCAGCTGCGGCTGCTGGTGCTGAAGACCGCCTGGATGATGGACACGGTCGGCAACCGGGGCGCCCACACCGAGATCCAGGCCATCAAGATCGCCACCCCGCGTACGGTCGTGGGCATCCTCGACCGGGCGATCCAGCTGTACGGCGCGGGCGGGGTCAGCCAGGACTTCCCGCTGGCCGAGCTGTACGCCGGTGCCCGCACGCTGATGATCGCCGACGGGCCCGACGAGGTGCACCAGCGGTCACTGGCGCGCCGGGAGCTCAAGAAGCACCTCTGAGTACGGCGGCTAGTAGCCGCCGTACGGTGTGTGGTCCGTCAGCGCCAGCGCGCGCAGGAAGTCCCGCAGACGCAGGAGCCGGCGGGCCAGGAGGCGGGGCGCGGTGGGGGCGTGCGGGGAGTAGGCGGTGGTCCACAGGGCCGGCATGAGATCCATGGCGCCAGCATCGGCTGTCCGCGGCCCAGCGGTCCAACAGATGGTTTCGCTGGTGCCGATCTCTAGAATCGATGGATGGAGATCCGTCAGCTCCGCCACTTCATGGCGGTCGTCACCGAGGGCAGCTTCACCGCGGCCGCCCGTGCCGAACTGATCGTGCAGTCGGCGCTCAGCACCTCGGTCCGCAACCTGGAACGGGAGCTGGGCGCCGACCTCTTCGACCGCACCGGCCGGCGGGTCGTGCTCACGGAGGCGGGACGCGCGCTGCTGCCGCAGGCGCGGGCGCTGCTGGCCGGGGAGCGGTCCGCGCGGGAAGCGGTGGCGGCGGTGGCCGGGCTGGACAGCGGACGGGTGGCCATCGGCACCATCCAGACGCTGACCTGTGTCGATCTGCCGGGAGAACTGGCCGCCTTCCACGACGAGTTCCCCGGAATCCAGGTTTCCGTACGGGACGCCACGGTGGACGACCTGACCGAGGCCCTGCGGGCGGGCGAGCTGGACCTGGCGTATCTCGCGCCGGACGCGCGGGAGCTGCCGGAAGGGCTGACGGTGCACGCGACCTGGCATGAGGAGCTGGTGCTGATCACCGCGCCGGGGCATCCGCTCGCCCGGGCCGGCAAGACGCTGGTCAGCGAACTCGCCGAGGAGCCGTTCGTCGACTTCCGCGCGGGAACCGGCCTGGAGACGGCCGTGCGCCGGCTGTCCGCCCACTGCGGGCTCACGCGCCGGATCACCTGCGACGTCACCCAGGCGGGGCTGCTGGTGGATCTGGTGCGGGCCGGGATCGGGGTGGCGTTCGTGCCCCGGCCGATCGGTGAGCGGGCGGGGCTGCCGTGTGTCACGGTCCGGCAGCCGGATCCGGGGCGCACGGTGGTGCTGGCAGGGCGCGGGGCACGGCCGCGCAACCCGGCGGCGGGTGCCCTGCTCGATCACCTCATGGGCCGGGGACGGCTTACGGGCGCAGTGCCCGCAGCAGCAGGTCCGCCAGATGGTCGGCGACCTCCTGCGGGCTGAGCGGGCCGTCGGGGCGGTACCAGGTGGACAGGTGGTGCACGGAGCCGAAGTGGTAGTCGACCACGAGGTCGGCCGGGGTGGCCGTGGAGAAGACGCCCTCCCGCTGACCCTCCTCGATCAGCGCACGGAAGCGTTCGTGGTAGCGCCGGCGCTCGGCGCGCACCTGCTTGTTCTTCTCCGGGCTGAGGTGGTGCATGGAGCGGAAGAAGATCGACGCGTCGTCGAGGTTCTCGATCGTGGTGACGACGACGTCGGCCGCCGCCCCGCGCAGCCGCTTCTCGATGGGCTCGTCGGAGTCCGCGAAGTGGTCCAGGCGCTCCTGCTGGAGGCGCAGCACGCGCGCGTACACCTCGTGCAGCAGGTCGTCCTTGGAGCCGAAGTAGTGGTACAGCGCCCCCTTGGTGACGCCGGCCGCCTCGACGATCTCCTGCACCGAGGTGCGGTCGTAGCCCTGCTCGGCGAAGAGCCGGGTGGCGGCGGCCAGGAGCCGCTGCGGCACAGGAGTCCCGTCACCGTCCGTTGTTCTGGGCACTGCCGCCACCCGCCTTTCCATGTCGCTGTCTCAGTTGTGGTGGAACAGGGAACACCGTTCCCGACGGAGGATCTTCCCACTGCCCGGGTCCGGCCGGTGCGGCAGGATCCCCGCCCGGAGCGCATCCTTGCAGGCGGCCAGTCTCTCCTTGCGCCGCACGGCGGGTACAGCCGGGTCCGTCCCGGGGCGGGCGGAAGGGCCGGCGGGTCCGGTCACCGGGTCGTCTCCCAGTGCTGCTGGATGCGGTTCATGCCGGTGAGCCAGCGGTCGGGGTCGGTGGCGCGGGCCTGGTAGTACGCGGCGACCTCGGGGTGCGGGAGGATCAGGAAGCGGTCCTCGTCGATGCCCCGGAAGAGGGCGTCGGCCACGTCGTCCGGTTCGATCGCGGTCGGCTTCAGGACCAGGTCGCCCGCACTGCCGGTGGCGTCGAGCATGTCGGTGCGCACGCCCTGCGGGCAGATCGCGTGGACCTTCACACCGCGGTGGCGGTAGGTCAGGGACAGCCACTCGGCGAAGGCGTAGGCGCCGTGCTTGGTGACGCTGTAGGGGGCGGTGCCGATCATGGTGAGCAGTCCGGCGGCGGAGACGGTGGAGACGAAGCGGCCGGTGCCGCGCTCCAGCCAGTGAGGGAGCAGCGCGTGCGCCGCGCGGACGTGCGCCATGACGTTGACGTCCCAGGACAGGGCCCAGCCCTGCTCGTCGAGAGGTTCCCCCGGCTCGCCGCCGTCGCGGCCGACGCCGGCGTTGGCGCAGTAGACGTCGACCGTCCCGCCGAGCGCGTCGCGGGCCTCGGTGACGGTCGAGGCGGCGTCGCCGGGGACCGCGAGTCCGCCGATCTCCTCGGCGACGGCCTTGGCGCGGTCGGCGTCCAGGTCGTTGACGACGACCTGTGCCCCCTGGACGGCGAAGCGGCGGGCGAGCGCTGCTCCGATGCCGCCCCCCGCTCCCGTGACGACCACCTTCGCACCTTGTACGGCTTGCACCATCGGTCTCCTTCGACGCGGCTCCCAGCAGCTTCAGGCCGTCAGACTAACCGGTCGGTATGCACGGTGGAAGAGGCGTTCCGAGGCGGGGCGGTCCGGTTCGTTCCCCGGGGCGGTCACGCGCGCTAGCGTGCGTGGGCATGACACCCGCCGCGATCACGGAGGTCACTGTATGAAGCTGTCCAGACGGAGTTTGCTCGCCACCACCACGGCCGCGGTCGCGGCCTCCGCCGCGCCGGCGGCGGCCGCGTCGGGCGCGACGCACAGGGGCGGCCGGAGGCTGCGCACCGGGTTCGAACGCCTCGCCGAGGACGGCTACGCGCCGCTCGACGGCCGGCGCGTGGGCGTGGTCACCAATCCCACCGGCATCACCCGGGACGTGCGGCACATCGTCGACGTGATGCACGAGGACGACCGTGTGGACCTGATCGCCGTCTTCGGCCCCGAGCACGGCTTCCGGGGGACCGCGCAGGCGGGCGGCTCCGAGGGCCGCTACGACGACCCGGCGACGGGCCTGCCCGTCTACGACACGTACCTGAAGAGCGGTCAGGCGCTCGCCGACATCTTCACCGCGTCCGGCGTGGACACCGTGGTCTTCGACATCCAGGACGTCGGCGCACGCTTCTACACGTACATCTGGACGCTGTTCGACTGCATGGAGGCGGCCGCGCTCGCGGGCAAGCGGTTCATGGTGCTGGACCGGCCGGACCCGGTGACGGGGCGGACGGCGCTGGGTCCGGTGCTGCACAAGGAGTTCGCGACCTTCGTCGGACGGCAGCCGATCTCGCAGGCGCACGGGATGACGGTGGCGGAGCTGGCGCGGCTGTTCAACGGGGAGTTCCTGACGACGCCGGTGCCGCTGGAGACCGTACGGATGTCGGGCTGGCGGCGGTCGGACTTCTACGACGCGTCCGGGCTGCCGTGGGTGCCGCCGAGCCCGAACATGCCGACGCCGGAGACGGCGCTGGTGTACTCCGGGACGTGCCTGTTCGAGGGCACGAACCTGTCGGAAGGGCGCGGGACCACCCGGCCGTTCGAGTTGCTGGGCGCGGAGGGGATCGACGGTCGCTGGGCGGCCGCGGCGAACGCGTCGGCGCCGGCGGGCGTGCGTTTCCGGGAGGCGTACTTCGCGCCGACGTTCTCCAAGTTCCAGGGGAGGACCATCGGCGGCGTGCAGGTGCATGTGCACGACCGGGAGGCGTTCGATCCGGTGCGGACGGGCGTCGACCTGCTGATCACGGCGAAGCGGTCCTGGAGCGGCTTCGCCTGGCGTCCGGACAACTGGATCGACAAGCTCACGGGCTCCGCCCTGGTGCGCACCATGATCGACGCGGGCGCGGACACGGACGAGGTGGTGGCCGGCTGGGAGAAGGAGCTGGCGGGGTTCCGGAGGATGCGGCGGGAGTACCTGCTCTATCGCTGAGCGCGACGGCGCAGAGGGGCGGCGGGGCACGGACGGCGGCCCGCCGCCCCTCTGCGCCGGGGCGCCCACACCGCTGTGACCTGCGGTGACGCGGTCGCGGTCGGCGCCGGGCGGCACGCCGGGCGTGGAGGGCCGGTGAACGGTGTGCATATCGACCGGTTGTTCAGGAACCCGTGGAGGCCGTGGGGAGTTCTCAGGCTGTCGAGGGAGAGTGCTCCCCCGCGGGAGGGCACGGAGCGCGATACCGCCGGTACCCCCGCGGACGACCACAACTGAAGCACGAGCCAGGGGAGTTGGTTCGCGAGTCCCCGCGGCCGGCTGATGGGGGCCATCGAAAAAAGGATGGAGCCGATTCGCGTGTCGATACGTCTATTCGGCGACGTCCGTTCGACGACGCCGAAGTGACCGGATTACAGGTGCAGGTGTGACGGAGGTGCAGGACGATGGCCGGTTTCCGGAGTCTGGCGAGACAGGTCCGAGATCCGCGGTGCGATCTGGCTCTGCGGCGCTATTCGCTGCGCAAGTGCCTTGAACGATTCGCTCCTTACGGACACAGGGCGACCTGGGACCATTTGTGCTCGCGGGCCGGGTTCGACCCCGAGGACCGCTCCGTCGACCCGGCGCGGCTCGTGGCCGCACTGGACGAACTGGAGGAGGCCCGGGCGGTCTGGCTGGCGTACGAGGTGGAGTTCGCCGAGCGCCGCAGGAAGGAGAAGCACGACGGGCTGCGCAGCCCGGGCAGTGTGGACGACTGGCACCGGCTGACCTGGGGCGGTTTCGGTGTGGCCTGGTGCGACGACCCCCGGGTGCATCCGCGGGAGCCGCTGGCCGAGGTGCTGCGGAGGCTGATCGCCGCGCTGGAGCGGGAGCCGGGTTCGGCCTGCCCCGTGTGCCGGGGGGAACGGCTCATATGGCGTCACGATCTGGATCACGAGCCGTCGGCGGGCCCGGTCTGCGCGGACTGCGGAATCCTGGTGCCGCGTCCCGTACTCACCCCCGGGGCCCTGGCGGACGCCCGCCGGGCGAGGCTGCTGGTGTCGGCCTGAGGCCCTGAGCGACGCAGGGAGCAACGGGGGCATGGGGGTGCGCCGGGGATGCCGCACCCCCGCTGGCTCCGGGGACCGTAGCAGGCGGTAAACCGGTCGTTCCAGGGCTTTGTTCCACGGACAGTTGAGGGCGATGAAACGGACCTGAGAGCCCTAGGAGCTGTCCCGATGTCGACGCTGCGCGTCACCGCCGAAATCCTGACCGTCCTCGAGCACCCGGGCGCCGACGCCCTCGAGCTGGCCCAGGTGGGCCTGTACCGGGCCGTCGTCGCCAAGGGCGCGTACCGCACGGGTGACGCCGCGGTCTACATCCCCGAGCAGTCCGTGCTGCCGGCCGGTCTGATCGAGGAGCTGGGGCTCACCGGCCGCCTGGCGGGCGGGAACCACGACCGGGTGAAGGCGATCCGGCTGCGCGGTGAGCTGTCGCAGGGGATCGTGTGCCGGCCGAAGGCGCTCGCCGACGTCGACCTGGTGCGGGCAGCCGAGGACGGCACCGACTTCGCGGAGCTGCTCGGCATCTCCAAGTGGGTGCCGCCCGTCCCGCCGACGATGAACGGCGACGTGGAGTCCGCGGCCGGCCTGCTGCCCTGGGTCGACATCGAGAACATCCAGCGCTACCCGGAGATCTTCGCGCCGGGTGAGCCCGTGGTGCTCACGGAGAAGCTGCACGGCACGGCCTGTCTGCTGACGTACACCGCCGAGGAGGACCGGGTGTACGTCTCCTCCAAGGGGTTCGGCGCGAAGTCGCTGGCGCTGAAGGAGGACCCGCGCAACCTGTACTGGCGTGCGGTGCGCGGTCACGGCGTGGCCGACGTCGCTGCGGACCTCGCCACCCGGCTGGGGGCCCGGCGGGTCGGCATCTTCGGCGAGGTGTACGGCGCGGGCGTGCAGGACCTGTCGTACGGTGCGGACGGGCGGCGCGACACCCTCGGGTACGCCGTGTTCGACGTGTCCGCCGAGATCGACGGCCGGGTGCGCTGGCTGGACTCCGCAGAGCTGCTGGACGGCCGGTTGCCGCTGGTGCCGCGGCTGTTCTCCGGCCCGTACGACAGCGGGCGGGTCCTGGAGATCGCGTCCGGGCGGGAGACGGTGTCCGGGCGGGAGCTGCATCTGCGGGAGGGTGTGGTGATCCGGCCGGCGGTCGAGCGGCACAGCCCGGTGACCGGCGGCCGCGCCATCGCAAAGGCCGTGAGCCCGGCCTACCTGACCCGCAAGGGCGGCACGGAGTACGAGTGAGCACGGCGGGCGGTCGGGGGTGCCGTCCCGGGACCGCGAGGCTGCCCCGAGGCGGTGCCCCGACCCGCCCGCCACCACACTCCGCACCGGCACGACCCGCCCCAGACCCGGCACGGACATCCGCCACCGCGCTCCGAACCTGGCCGCGCGCCCGCCACCGCGCTCCGGACCCGCCACAGAGACCCGCCCGCGAACCCGGCACAAATACCCGCCACCGCACCCCAAGGCGGCACGACACGCTCGCCACCACACCGAGACCCCGCACGCACGCCCGCCACCGCGCCCCGAGACGGCACGACCCACCCACCGCCCCGCTCCAGAACCGACACCGACGCACGGCACCGCGTTCCAGACCCGCCACAGGCGCCCGCCACCACGCCCCGAGACGGCACAACCCGCCCGCCGCCCCGCTCCCGACCCGGCACGGATGCCTGCCACCGTGCTCGAGGCAGCACGACCCGGCCGCCGCCACACTCCGCACCTGGCTCGGACGCCCGTCGTCGCGAACCCGGCATGGCCCCGCTCGCCGCCGCGGTTCAGGCCCGGCTCGAGGGGCGGCGGTCGGTCCTCCGGGCGCTCGCGCTCTCGGGCAGCAGGCGGGAGCCCGTCAGTCGTTCGCCGGAGATGTCGTCCGGGTTGGACAGGACGCAGGTGTCCAGGGAGAGGCAGCCGCAGCCGATGCAGTCCGTGAGGTGGTCGCGCAGCCGGTTGAGCTGCTTGATGCGTTCGTCCAGTTCGGAGCGCCAGGCCTCGGAGAGGTGAGCCCAGTCGTCCCGGGTGGGGGTGCGCTCCTCGGGCAGTTCGGCGAGCGCCGCGCGGATCGTGGCGAGCGGGATGCCGACGCGCTGGGCGGCGCGGATGAAGGCGACCCGGCGCAGGGTGTCACGGGTGTACCGGCGCTGATTGCCCGGGGTGCGGCGGCTGCTGATGAGGCCCTTGGACTCGTAGAAGTGCAGGGCCGACACGGCGGCGCCGCTGCGGGCGGAGAGCTGGCCGACCGTGAGCTCGTGGATCTTTTCCGGAATCCGTTGCACCCCTCGAACCCTACCCACCCCTCCTGCGCCCGTGTCCGTTGACAGGGGCCGCCCGGCCGACCATGCTAAGCAGTTGCTTAGGCATGCGCACAGCGATGCGCCTGCGACTACGTGACGCGAGAGGCCAGGACATGGCAGAGCCGAGGATCTTCACGTCCGTCGACGAACTGAAGGCGGCGGTGGGCGAGCAGCTGGGGTACACCGACTGGCTGGAGGTCGACCAGAAGCGGATCGACCTGTTCGCCGAGGCCACCGGTGACCACCAGTGGATCCACGTCGACCCGGAGAAGGCCGCGGCGGGACCGTTCGGGACGACCATCGCGCACGGCTATCTGACGCTGTCGCTGCTGCCGCTGTTCGGCCCGCAGCTGATCACCGTCGAGGGCGTGAAGATGGGCGTCAACTACGGCACCAACAAGGTGCGCTTCCCCGCCCCCGTGCCGGTCGGCTCGCGCGTGCGCGCCACCGCCACGATCACCGCGGTGGACGAGGTGAAGGGCGGCGTCCAGGTCGCCACGGCGTTCACGGTGGAGCGCGAGGGCGGCGACAAGCCGGTGTGCGTGGCCGAGTCGGTGGCCCGCTACTACCTCTGAGCGGCGCCCCGGGCTCCGGCCCCCACCATCCGGAGCACGAGGTCGGCGTAGAGCGCGCCGACCTCCTCCGGGGTACGGGGTCCGTCCACGTTGAACCAGCGGGCCACGTCGATGCACAGCGAGAGCACGGCGAGGGTGGTGCCCTGCACGTCGACGACGTCGAAGTCACCGGCGCGCACACCGTCCTCGATGATCCCGCGCACCTCGGCGTCGACCTGGCGCCGCAGGCCGAGGATCTCCGCGCGGGCGTCCGGGCCGAGCGAGTCGAGTTCGTACTGCACGACCCGTGCGGTGGTGCGCCCGCCCGCGTGCCAGCGGACGAAGGAGCTGACGGCGTCGGCGAGCCGCTCGGCCGGGCTGCCCTCGGCACGGGCCGCCGTGCGCAGGATCTCCACGGCCTTCTCGTGGCCGATCCTGCTGATCCGGTGGAGCAGCTCTTCCTTGGTCTTGTAGTGGATGTAGAGCGCGGCCGGGCTCATCCCGGCGCGGCCCGCGATGTCGCGGGTCGTCGTGGCGTGGTAGCCGCGCTCCGCGAAGGCCTCCACGGCAGCGAGCAGCAGCCGTCGGGCCGCGTCGGGCGTGACCTCACCCCACGGCTGCGCCTCACCGCCGGCCGTCTCCTCCGCCGTACTCATCACTCACCTCATTCGCTGGCAGGGCCACCACCATACCGGCAAGGGTGAGCGAGCGCTTAGTGCGGCTCAGAGCTTCTGCAGCGGGTCGTGTTCGGCGAGGAGCTTCTCCAGGCGTGCCTGGTCGACCCGGTTCACGATCTGTCCGGCCTCCTGGCGGTCGCGGATGACCTTGGCCAGGGTGAAGGCGGAGGTGACCAGGTACAGGACCGCGATACCCAGGAAGGCACGGACCCACGCGTCGGTCTCCAGGTTGAAGATGCCGACCGCGGTGGCCCCCAGGGCCACCCCGAAGGACGCGACGGCCTGTCCGTAGAAGGCGGCCGTGCTCTGCTGCTTGACCGGTGTGTCGCTCATGGGGACCAGCATCGGCGGATGTGGCCGCCGCCACATCCGCTCGGATACTCAGGCGGTACTCAGAAGGCCGAAATCCCGGTCAGGGCACGGCCGATGACCAGCTTCTGGATCTGGCTGGTGCCCTCGTACAGGGTCATCACCCGGGCGTCGCGCAGGAGTTTGCCCGCCGGGTACTCGTCGATGTAGCCGTAGCCGCCGAAGACCTGCAGGGCGTTGTTGGCGGCGCGCACGGCTGCCTCCGAGGCGAAGAGCTTGGCCTTGGAGGACTCCACGGCGAACGGCCGGCCGCGGTCGATCAGGTCGGCGACCCGCCAGGTGAGCAGCCGGGCCGCGTCGACGTCCACGGCGATGTCGCTGATCAGCTCCTGGACGAGCTGGTGACCGGCGATGGGCTTCCCGAACTGCTCCCGCTCGCCCGCGTGGCGCACGGCCGCGTCCAGCGCCGCCTGGGCTATGCCGACACAGCCGGCCGCGACCGACATCCGGCCCTTGGCGAGGGCGGACATGGCGACGGAGAAACCCTTGCCCTCCTCCCCCAGCATCGCCGAGGCGGGCACGCGTACGCCCTGGAGGACCAGTTCGGCGGTGGCCTGGCCGCGCAGCCCGAGCTTGCCGTGGACGGCGCGGCGGGTCAGGCCCGGGGTGTCGGCGGGGACGAGAAAGGCGGAGACGCCCTTGTGGCCGGGGGCGTCGGTGGAGCGGGCGAAGAGCAGGACGACGTCGGCCCAGGTGCCGTTGGTGATGAACATCTTGGTGCCGTCGATGACGTAGTCGTCGCCGTCGCGCACCGCGCGGGTGGTGAGCCGGCCGGCGTCGGAGCCGGTGCCGGGCTCGGTGAGGCCGAAGCAGCCGACGTACTCCCCTGAGGTCAGGCCCGGCAGCCACGCGCGCTTCTGCTCCTCGCTCCCCCAGGCGGCGACGGTCTTGGCGACCAGGCCGAGAGAGACGGAGACGATGCCGCGCACGGACGAGTCGCCGCGGCCCAGCTCCTCGGTGACCAGGCAGTACGAGAGATGGTCACCGCCGGAGCCGCCGTACTCCTCGTCGACCGTCAGCCCGAGGAAGCCGACCTCGCCGAGCTTCCTGACGATGCCGCGGTCGACCTCCTCCGCGCGGTCCCAGGCGGCGGCGGAGGGCGCGACCTCACGCTCGACGAAGTCCCGGGCGAGCCGGCGGACGGCCTCCTGCTCGTCGCTCAGCTCCAGGTTCATACCGCGTCACCCCATGTGAAAGCCGCTAGGACCGTGTACGTTTAAATTAGCACTGCTAGTTTCTGTCGCGGTCCTACTATGTGCGCCATGGCCCGACCGCGCAAGCCCTTGCTCAGCACCGACCGGATCGTCGAGACGGCCCGTGCGCTCGTGGACGCGGAGGGCCTGGCCGCCGTCTCCACGCGCCGGCTCGCGGCGGAACTGGGTGTCAGCGGGCCCTCGCTCTACAACCACTTCCGCACCAAGGACGAGATTCTCGAGGCGGTGGCCGACTCGGTCAGCGCGCTGGTCGACCTGTCGATGTTCGAGGACGGCCGGGACTGGCGCACCGCGCTGCACGACTGGGCGGTCTCCTACCGCTCCGCACTGCGCGACCATCCGAACATCGTCCCGGTCCTGGCCCGCGGTCCCGGCCGCCGTCCGGCGGCGCTCCGGCTCGCCGACGCGGTCTACGGCGCCATGGTCCAGGCGGGCTGGCCGCCCGCGCAGGCCACCTCCATCGGCGCGCTGATGCGGTACTTCATCATGGGCTCCGCGCTCGGCTCCTTCGCGGGCGGCTTCGTGGACGACGCCAGCGCCTACGACCCCACCGACTACCCCCACCTGGGGCAGGCCCATCTCCTCGCCGAGCAGCAGGAGAAGATCGACGAGCGGGCCTTCGAGACGGGGCTGTCCGCCCTGCTGGACGGGCTGGCGCTGCAGTACGAGCAGGCCAGGAGCGGAACCTAGGAGGCGGCGGACACTTCGGTGAGGGCCGAAGTGTCCGTGCCGCATGCTGGGTGACATGAGCAGGAAGGATCCCCGGGCGGCGGGGCTGGCCCGGTTCGCCGCGCTGATCGCCGACGAGACCCGGGCCGCGTGTCTGCTGGCGCTGCTGGACGGGCGGGCCTGGACGGCGGGCGAGCTGGCCCGGCACTCCGGGGTCGCCGCGTCCACGCTGAGCGAGCATCTGGGCAAGCTGGTCGCGGGCGGGCTGCTGGCCGAGGAACGCCAGGGCCGGCACCGGTACGTACGGCTCGCCGACGCGCGGGTCGCCCAGCTGGTGGAGGACCTGGCCGCGCAGGTCGCCCCGGGCGCCGCCGAACCCCCGCGCACCCTGCGGCAGTCCGGCGCCGGTTCCGCCATGGCCCGCGGGCGCACCTGCTACGACCATCTCGCCGGACGGCTCGGCATCGCCGTCACCGACGCCCTCACCGATCGGGGGCTGCTGCGTCAGGACACCGGGTTCGCGCTCACCGACGCGGGACTGGGCTGGTTCCGCTCGGCCGGCATCGGTCTCGACCGCCGGGGCCGCCGCCCCCTGGCCCGCGCCTGTCTCGACTGGACGGAACGCCGCCCCCACCTCGCCGGAGTCGCGGGCGCGGCCCTGTGCCGACACGCCCTGGACGAGCAGTGGTGCGTGCGCATCGGCTCCGAGCGTGCGGTGAAGGTGACCCGGGCGGGCGCTCACGCCCTGTCGGAGCTGCTGGGCATCGACGCGGAGACGCTGCGCTGACCCCGGGCCGCCCTGTCCGAAATCCGCGAGCCTCCCCTCCTTCGACCTCCTAGCCTCGGGAGCATGATGAACGTCTCCTCACGTCCCGCCCCGCGCGCCGAGGTGCTCGCGGCCTGCGCGGCCGCGGTCACCGTGGTGCTGTGGGCCTCCGCCTTCGTGTCCATCCGCAGTGCGGGGACCTCGTACTCCCCGGGGGCGCTGGCTCTCGGGCGGCTGCTGGCCGGGGCGCTGACGCTGGGGGCGATCTGCCTGGTGCGGCGGGTGGGGCCGCCGCACCGGTCGGCGTGGCGGGGGATCCTGATATCGGGGCTGCTCTGGTTCGGGTTCTACATGGTGGCCCTCAACTGGGGCGAGCAGCAGGTCGACGCCGGTACGGCCGCGCTGGTGGTGAACATCGGGCCGATCCTCATCGCGCTGCTCGGCGCCCGGCTGCTCGGGGACTCGATGCCGCCGCGGCTGCTGGCGGGGATGGCCGTGTCGTTCGCGGGCGCGGTGACCGTGGGCCTGTCGATGTCCGGCTCGGGCGGGTCCTCGGTGCTCGGAGTGGTGCTCTGTCTGCTGGCGGCCGTGGCGTACGCGGCGGGGGTCGTCGCGCAGAAGCCGGCGCTGAGCTCGGCGAGCCCGTTGCAGGTGACGACGTACGGGTGCCTGGTGGGAGCCGTGGCCTGTCTGCCGTTCGCCGGGCAGCTCGTGGGGGAGGCCGCCGACGCGCCCCTGTCCGCCACGCTCAACATGGTCTACCTGGGTGTGTTCCCGACCGCCCTCGCGTTCACGACCTGGGCCTACGCCCTGGCCCGGACGACCGCCGGACGGATGGGGGCGACGACCTACGCGGTGCCGGCCCTGGTCGTGCTGATGTCCTGGCTGGCGCTCGGCGAGGTGCCGGGAGCGCTGACCCTGGTGGGCGGCGCCCTGTGTCTGGCGGGTGTGGCGGTGTCGCGGTCCCGGTCGAGGACGGCGACGGCCGCGGCTCCCCCGCGGACGGCCGGGGAGCCGCGGCCCGCGCGGGCCCGGGACTCAGCGTGAACGCGCCCGGTCCGCGAGGATCTTGATGGAGCCCAGGGCGATCAGTGACAGGACGATGATGTAGCCGGAGACGGCCATCGAGGTGTCCGTGGCCTCCAGCAGCAGCACCATGACGAACGGCGCGAGCCCGCCCCCGCCCACGGCGGCGATCTGGTAGCCGAGGGAGGCCCCGGTGTAGCGCATCTCGGGTGTGAACAGCTCGGCGAACAGGGCGGCCTGGGGGCCGTACATGATGCTCAGGAAGCAGCTCGCGACGAAGGTGCCGACCCCGAGCCAGAGCAGGGACCCGGTGTCGATCAGCAGGAACAGGGGGACGGCCCACAGCGCGATGCCGACCGCGCCGACGGTGTAGATCCGGATCCGGCCGGCCTTGTCGGACAGGGCGGCGGAGGCCGGGATCAGCACGAGCTGGGTCAGGCTGACGCAGAGGGAGACGGTCAGCACCGCGCCCTTGTCCATGTCCAGTTCGCGGGTCGTGTAGTCGAGGACGCCGGTGATGAGGATGTAGAACGTCGCGGTGTTCACGGCGAAGGAGCCGCCGGCCAGGAACACCGTGCCCAGGTGGTCGCGCAGGATCGTGCGCAGCGGGGAGCTCTGCTCGGTCCTCTCCTTCTCCGCCAGGGCCTTCTCGGCCTCGCGGAACTCGGGCGTCTCCTCGACCCGGGTGTGGATGTACCAGGCGAGGGCGAGCACGAACACGCCGACGAGGAAGGGCAGACGCCAGCCCCAGGCGCTGAAGGCGCCGTCCGTGGTGAACGCGCCCGCCAGCAGGAACACGGAGTTGGCGGTCACCACCCCGATGGGCACGCCGAGCTGGACCACGCTGCCGTACACCCCGCGCCGGCCCTCGGGGGCGTACTCGGTGGCCAGCAGCATCGCTCCGCCCCACTGGGCGCCGACGGCGACGCCCTGGGCGACGCGGAGCAGGACGAGGAGGACGGGAGCGGCGACGCCGATGGTCTCGTACGTCGGCAGGAGACCGATGCCGGTGGTGGCCAGGCCCATCACGGTGAGCGCGAGGACCAGCATCGGTTTGCGGCCGCGCTTGTCGCCGAGCTGGCCGGCGACGATGCCGCCGATGGGGCGGGCGAGGAAGCCGACGGCGAAGGTGGCGAAGGAGGCCAGGACCCCGGCGGTGGGGCTGCCGGCGGGGAAGTACAGGTCGCCGAGGACCAGTGCGGCGGCGATACCGAAGACGAAGTAGTCGTACCACTCGACGGCCGACGCGAGGGCGGCGGCCGTGGCGACCCTGCGGCGGTTGGGGGCGGCGGGAGTGGTGGCGGTGAGCGGCTGGGCGGAAGGTGCGGTGTCCATACGTGCGCGCTCCGATGGGTACGGGGACGGAACAGCGGAACAGGAGGCCCGGGTTCCGGGGAACATACTGACCGGACGGTATGGACGTCAACGGGTCGTGCGACGACAGTTTTTGCCTGTACCGGGCACCGATGGCGAACCCGGGTATGCCGGAGGCCCCGGCCTCGCGACGGGGGCCGGGGCGGCTCGTGGCCGTACGGGCTAGAAGACCACCAGCGCCCGTCCGCCCTTGCCGGCGAGCATGTTGTCGAAGGCGGCCGGGATACCGTCGAGGGCGATCCGTTCGGTGACCAGGGCGCCCGGGTCGAGGCGGCCGGCCCGGATGTGTCCGGCGAGCACCGGGAGGTCCCGGGCGGGGTCGGAGTTGCCGTAGACGCAGCCGGAGAGGGTCCGGCCCCAGTGGAAGATCTCCAGGGCGTTGAACGTGACCTGCTGGTCCTTGCCGCCGATGCCGACCACCGTGGTGCGTCCGCCGCGCCGGGTGGATTCCCAGGCGGTGCGGATGGTGGTCGCGCGGCCGACGCACTCCACGGCCACGTCCACGCCCTCCTTGCCGGTGAGGGCACGGATCTGCCGGGCGGTGGTGTCGGAGGCGACGAGGTAGTCGGTGGCCCCCGCGGCACGGGCGAGTTCCTCCTTCGCCGGGGAGACGTCGACCGCGACGATCGTCGAGGCGCCCGCGATCCGGGCCGACTGGAGGGCGGCGAGCCCCACTCCCCCGACGCCGAACACCGCGACGGTCTCACCGGGCCGCACCCGGGCGGAGTGGTGGACCGCGCCGTAGCCGGTGAGCACCGCGCAGCCCAGCAGGGCGGCGTCGGCGAGCGGAACGCCCTCCGGGGCGGGCAGGACGCAGGAGGCGGGCACCACCGTCTCCTCGGCGAACGCGGCGACGTTCAGCCCGGGGTACAGGTCGGTGCCGTCGTCGGCGCGGCGGGCGTGCACCTGCGCCGCGCCGTCCAGGGCGCCCGCGCACAGCCACACCTCACCGCGCGCGCAGGCGGGGCAGGCGCCGCAGGAGGGGGCCCAGTTGAGGACCACGCCGTCGCCGGGCGCGACATGGGTGACCCCCTCGCCGGCGGCGACGACCGTGCCGGCGCCCTCGTGGCCGAGGACGGCCGGGACCGGCAGGCGCATGGTGCCGTTGGACAGGGACAGGTCGGAGTGGCAGACGCCGGCGGCGGCGAGCCGGACGCGGACCCGGCCGGGTCCGGGCTCGGGCAGGTCGATCCCGGTGACCTCCAGCGGGGCACCGACGGCGGGCAGAACGGCGGCACGTACGGCCATGGCGGTCACGACTCTCCTAGAACTGGAGGGACTTGGTCTGGAGGTACTCGGACAGGCCGTGCGCGCCGAGTTCGCGGCCCACGCCCGACTGCTTGTAGCCGCCGAAGGGTGCGAGGGGGTTGAAGCGGCCGCCGTTGATGTCGACCTGGCCGGTGTCCATGCGCCGGGCGAAGGCCACCGCCTCCGTCTCGTCGCCGGCCCAGACGGCACCGGCGAGGCCGTAGACGGTGCCGTTGGCGATGCGCAGGGCGTCGTCCTCGTCGTCGTAGCGCAGGACGGACAGGACCGGGCCGAAGATCTCCTCCTGGGCGATGGTCATCTCCGGGGTGACGTCGGCGAAGACGGTGGGGCTGACGTAGAAGCCCTTCTCCCTCGGCGCCTCGGGACCGCCCGCGGCCAGGCGGGCGCCCTCGGCGAGGCCCTTCTCGATGTAGCCGCGCACCCGGTCCCGCTGCCGGGCGCTGACCACCGGGCCGATGCGGTCGCCGTACTTGGCGGCGGCGGCCGCGGCGAGTCCCACCGCCTCGTCGTACTGGTCGCGGTGGACCAGCATGCGGGTCCAGGCGCTGCAGGTCTGGCCGGAGTTGGACATCACGTTGGCGACCCCGACGTTCACCGCGCGGGCCAGGTCGGCGCTCGGCAGGACGACGTTGGCGGACTTGCCGCCGAGTTCGAGGGCGACCTTCTTCACCATGCCGGTGGCGATCGCGCCGATGCGGCGGCCGACGGCGGTCGAGCCGGTGAAGGAGACCAGGTCGACGTCCTGGTGCTCGGCGAGGGCCTGGCCGGCCACCGGACCGAGTCCGGTGACGAGGTTGAAGACGCCCGCCGGGACCCCGGCCTCGTGCACGGCCTCCGCGAAGAGCCGGGCGACCAGCGGGGTGTCCTCGGCGGGCTTGACGACGAGGGTGCAGCCCGCCGCGAGGGCGGGGGCGGCCTTGGCGACGATCTGGTGGAGCGGGTAGTTCCAGGGGGTGATCGCGCCGACCACACCGACCGGTTCGTGCAGGACCGTGGAGTTCCCCACCCGCTCCTCGAAGGCGTACGTCGCCGCCAGTTCGGCGTACGAGCCCGCGACCGCGACCGGGACGCCCGCGTGGACGGTCGCCGAGAGCTTCAGGGGCGCGCCGAGTTCGGCGGTCACCGTCTCCGCGATCTCCTCCTGCCGGCCGGCCAGCACGTCCCTGAGGGCGGCGAGGCGGGCGGCGCGCTCGGCGGGCGGGGTGGCGGCCCAGGCCGGGAGGGCGGCACGGGCGGCGCGCACGGCGGCGTCGACGTCCTCCACGGTGCCGGCGGGGACGGTGGCGATCACCTGCTCGTCGGCCGGGTTCACCACCTCGATCACGTCCGGGCCGGCGGCCGGGCGCCAGGCGCCGTCGATGTACATGCCGTCGTATGCCTTCATCGCGCTTCCTCCGGGGCGGGCGTCGGGGGACGGCTGCTCACGTCGTCCGGCCCCTAAACTAGCGATGATAGTTTTCCGGCGCCAGGGGGGTACGGCCGCGCCCGGTCACTCTTCCAGGCCGGGCAGCCGGTCCGGGTTCGGGCAGATCCGTTCGCCGTGCTGGTCGAAGACGAACAGGTGGGCGAGGTCGACCAGGAGCGGTACCTGCATGCCGTGCCGGAGCCGGATGTCCGGGGTGGTGCGGACGATGAGGTCACCGGCGACACGCGGTTCGACGGAGGCGGGCGCGCCATCCGGACGCGCGGGCTCGTCCAGCGTGGCGAGGGACCCGGCGCGCAGCGCCCCCGCCCGTTCCCGCAGTCGCTCCAGGACCGTGCCCCCCTCGCGGCGGCGGCGCCGGGCCTGGCGCTCGGGGCTCGGACGGGGGGCCTCCAGCTCGGGCACCACGGCGGGACTGGAACCGGTGTTGAAATGGACGAGCACCTCGTGGCCCTGGAACTCCAGATGCTCCACCAGTCCGGTGAGGGCCACCTCGCCGGTCCGGGCGGCGGCCGGTTTGGCGATCCGGACGGCCTCCGAGCGCAGCCCCACGATGACCTCCCGGCCCTGCTGGACCCGCAGCAACTGATGGTCCAGGGAGAGCGGTTCGGGCAGCCGCAGGAACTGTTTGCCCAGGCTGATGGTCATCGCCCCGTCCAACGGGGCGCGCACCAGACCCCGGAGGAGATTGATGCGCGGGGTGCCGATGAACGCGGCGACGAAGACGTTGTTCGGCAGCGAATACACCGCACGCGGGGTGCCGACCTGCTGCAGGACGCCCCCGCGCAGCACGGCCACCCGGTCGCCGAGCGACATCGCCTCGGACTGGTCGTGGGTGACATAGACGGTGGTGACGCCCAGCTCACGGGTGAGCTGGGAGATCTCGGCGCGCAGATGGTTGCGGAGCTTGGCGTCGAGGTTGGACAGCGGCTCGTCCATCAGGAACGCGGAGGGGTGGCGGGCGATGGCCCGGCCCATGGCGACCCGCTGGCGTTCACCGCCGGAGAGCTGGGCGGGGAAGCGGTCGAGAAGGTCCTCGATGCCGAGCATGCGGGCGGTGGCGTCCACCCGCGGGGCCGGGTCGGTGCCGGGCGCCTCGATGCGCAGCGGGAAACCGATGTTGTCGCGGCTGGTCATGCTCGGGTACAGGGCGAAGTTCTGGAACACCATCGCCATGTCCCGGTCGGACGGGGGCAGGTCGTTGCCGTACTCGCCGTCGAGGAACAGCCGGCCCTCGTCGATCTCCTCCAGTCCCGCGATCATCCTGAGCACGGTGGACTTGCCGCAGCCGGAGGGGCCGAGCAGGACGAGGAACTCCCCCGGCGCTATGTCCAGCGACAGCCGGTCCACCACGCGAACGCCTCGCGTGTATGCCTTGCTCACATCGTGCAGGGTGATGGCGCGTGTCATGAGGGGGCCCCCGGGGGCTCATCAGGGCGCTGTTGCTCCGCGGTCGGACGCCTCGTGCGGGTCGTACGGGACGTGTGAGTCACGGAAGCTAACGGAAAGTAGGCGGCCGGGGGAAGATGCGGGACGGGATCTCGGCGCTTCGTCCGATCCGTGAGAAAGCGGACGCCGGGATTCAGCGCGTGCCGCGGAGCATCCCCGCGCGTCAGCCCTCCCCGCCGTCGGAGGCGTTCGTCGACGATCCCCGCGCGCCCGCGCGCGGACGGGTCACCCGGAGCACCTCGCCGGCCAACAGGGTCGCCCTGGCCACGCCGTGCGTCCAGCGCGGACCGCCCCGCGCCGCCCAGGCAACACAGACACATCCGCCGACGACGACCACGAGCACACCGGACAGGACGGCTATGAGCATGGGGTTCCTCTCGTGGGCGTACGGCGCCCGCTCCTCGCGGGGCGGCCCCGTACGAGCGTGTGATCCCAACATCCTGTCAGTGCGCGGGCGCTCCCGACTGCCGTTCAGGGGGTCGTACGGCAGCCGGAGCGGTCGCGGGCGGGTTCCCGGCCGGGCGGCCGGTCCTCCGCCGGACCGGCCGGGGTGCGCAGGGCGACGCCCGAGGAGAGGAGGAGAAGGACGCCCAGCATCACGAACGGGGCCGCCGCACCGGCCACGCCCGCGATCAGACCCGCCGCCGCGGGCGCGGCGACCTGGCCCAGGCGGTTGCCGGTCAGCCGCAGGGCGAGGGCCGTGGAGCGGGCTTCGGCCGGGGCGGCCTGGACGACCGTGGTCATGGAGAGCGGCTGGCCGACGCCCAGGCAGAAGCCGAGGGCGGCCAGGATCAGCGCCAGCGCCCAGACCGGCACCGGCAGCGCCACCCCCGCGCACAGCAGCGCCGCCAGCAGACAGGTCACCGTCAGCAGCACCGTCCGTCCGAGCAGCCGCAGCAGGGGCGTGAGCACCAGCCGGCAGGCGATCGTGGCCGCCGCGCGCAGGCTGAGCAGCACGCCGATGACGGCCGGGTCGATGCCCCGGTGCTCGCCGACCACCGGGAGGTAGGCGGTGAGGATGTCGGTCGCGGACAGCACCGCCAGGCTGATGAGGATGCCGGCGGGTACGCCCCGGGCCCGCAGGATGCGGCGCACCGGCACCCGTTCGCCGGGTCCGGTACGGGACTTGAGGGCTCCGGGGCGTTCGATCCGCCACAGGGAGGTGAGGGCGACCGCTCCGCCCGCTCCCGCCACGAGCAGGGCGAGCGCGCTGCTGGTGGCCATGTCCGGCCCGATCAGCGCGCCCGCCGCGACGGGTCCGGCCAGCTGCCCGAGCGAGGCGCCGATGGTGAAGTGGCCGAAGTTGCGGTCCTGTTCGTGCGGTGCGGACTGGCGCGCGACGAGCGACTGGGCGCCGATGACGAAGCAGAGGTGGCCGAGGCCCATCACTCCGCTCCACAGGGCCATCGTCACCGGCGAGCCGGCGATGCCGCTCAGTGCGCAGCCGCCGGAGATGAGCACCACCCCGGCCGGCAGCAGGGGCGCGCAGCGTCCGTGGTCGGTGCGCCGGCCGAGCGGTACGGCGGCGAACAGCGGGAGCAGCGCGTACACGCCCGCGATCACACCGATCGCCCTCTCGTCCGCCCCCAGCGCCAGCGCCCGGTAGGAGACGGCGGGCCGGGCCATCGACACCGCCCCCTGCGCGAAGCCGAAGGCGATGACGAGGCGGAGCAGCCAGCCGCGGTTCCCACCGGGCGTCATGGTCGGGTCCCTCCTGGGTCCGGTGGGGTTCAGATGATGCCGAACAGGATTCCGGCCCCGAGGATCAGCAGGCAGGTGAGGGCCGCCCACTTCACCACGAACCGCGTGTGGTCGCCGAACTCGACCTTGGCCATGCCGACGAGGACGTAGACCGCGGGGACGAGCGGGCTGGACATGTGCAGCGGCTGGCCGACGAGGGAGGCGCGGGCCATCTCCAGCGGGGAGACGCCGTGGGCGGCACCCGCCTCGGCGAGGACGGGCAGGACGCCGAAGTAGAAGCCGTCGTTGGACATGAAGTAGGTGAGCGGCAGGCTCAGCAGGCCGGTGACCAGGGCCATGTGGGGGCCCATGGCCTCGGGGATGACGTCCACCATCCACCCGGCCATGCTGTCGACCATCCCGGTGCCCTGGAGCACGCCGGTGAAGACGGCGGCGGCGAAGACCATGCCGGAGACGTTGAGGACGTTGTCGGCGTGGGCCGCGATGCGGGCCTTCTGGTCGGGGATGTGCGGGAAGTTGACGGAGAGGGCGAGCGCGGCGCCGAGCAGGAACAGCACCGGGATCGGCAGCCATTCCATGATCATGGCGGTGAGCAGGGTAAGGGTGAGCAGTGCGTTGAACCAGTAGAGCCCTGGACGCAGGGTGGAACGGTGCGGGTCGAGTCCCTGGAAGTCGTCGTCCGCCGTCTCGGCGTCCGTGCCGGCGCCGGAGCCGCCGGTGCCCTTCTCCGGCACGTCGGTGCCCGCGCCGCCCGTGCCGACCAGCACGGTCTCCTTCTCCTTCTCCTCGACCAGTGCCTCGTCGAGCGTCAGCGTGCCCAGCCGCCTGCGCTCGCGCAGACCGAGGACGTACGCCAGGACGAAGACGCCCAGCAGACCGACCAGCAGGGCGGGGATCATCGGAACGAAGATGTCGCTGGCGTCGAGCTTGAGCGCGGTCGCCGCACGGGCCGTCGGACCGCCCCAGGGAAGGGTGTTCATGACGCCGTTGGCCATGGCGGCCACACCGGTCATCACCACGAGGCTCATCCCGAGTCGCTTGTACAGGGGGTACATCGCCGAGACGGTGATCATGAACGTGGTGGATCCGTCGCCGTCCAGGGACACGACCGCGGCGAGCATCGCGGTGCCGACGACGATCCGCATCGGGTCCGCTTTGCAGAACCTGAGGATCCCGCGGACGATCGGGTCGAAGAGTCCGACGTCGATCATCACACCGAAGTAGACGATCGCGAACATGAGCATCGCCGCGGTGGGGGCGAGGCTGGACACGCCGTCGATGACGTAGTCACCGAGGTGCGCGCCCTTGCCGACGAACACGCAGAACAGCGCGGGGATCAGCACGAGCGCCGCGATCGGCGACATCTTCTTCATCATGATCAGGACCAGGAAGGTCGCGATCATGGCGAAGCCGAGGATGGTCAGCATGAATGGACACCTAACGTTCGCCCTTGAACTCCCACCAGGGCCGGCGGTGCGACGACATTAGGTGCGGCCGAACGGCGTCAACAAGACATCGGCCCGCGAGCAATAAGCGCAAAACCCCAGGTCACAGCTTTGCTCAGGTCAGAGCGTCGAACGTTTCGGTCACGGCGGCGGTCAGCGGGGCCACCTCGACGGGCACTCCGTTGAGCACGGCGTTGCCCGACAGCGGGTCGAGGAGGCTGCCGTCGAGGAGCTGGTTGACGTTGGCGCCGGGGTCGGCCGAGGCGTGCCGTGTGCGGGTGCCGGGACGGTCGTGTCCCCAGCCGTGCGGCAGGCTCACCACGCCCCGGCGGACGGCGTCGGTGACCTCAGCGGGGGCGGTCACCTCGCCCCCGGCTCCCTTGACGCGCACCGGCTGCCCGTCCCGTATGCCGAGGCGTTCGGCGTCGTCGGGGTGGAGGTGGAGGGTGCAGCGGTTGGAGCCGCCGGTGAGGGCGGGCACGTTGTGCATCCAGCTGTTGTTGGAGCGCAGATGGCGGCGGCCGACGAGGACGAGTCCGTCGGGGCGTTCGTCGAGGGCGGCGCGCAGCCGGGGGAGGTCGGCGGCGATCGGCCCGGGCAGCAGCTCGACCTTTCCGCTGCGGGTCTTCAGCGGCTGGGGCAGCCGTGGGCGCAGGGGGCCGAGGTCGATGCCGTGCGGGTGGGCGAGCAGTCGGTCGAGGGTGAGGCCGTCGGGGGCGGCGCCGAAGCCGTCGCCGTAGGGGCCGAGGCGCAGCATCATGTCGAGGCGCCGTTCGGGGCCGTTGTCGCCGGTGAGCAGGGCGGCCAGTTCCTTCGGGTCGCGGCCGTGCACCGGGGAGTGCGGGTCCCGGACCGCCTTGCCGAGGGTCTGGTCGATCACCAGGGCGTCCACGGCGGCGGGGTCGGCGCCGTGCATGCCGGTGGCGGCGAGGACCAGCCGGGCGAGGATCTCGGTCTCGGCCATGCGGCCGGGCTCCAGGGGGACGGCCGGGCGGGTGTAGCGGACCTGGTTGCGTACGGCGAGGGTGTTGAAGGCGAAGTCGTGGTGCGCGCTCTGCGCGGGCGGGGGCGGCGGCAGGACGACGTCCGCGTGCCGTGAGGTCTCGTTGAGGTACGGATCGACGCTCACCATGAAGTCGAGCGAGCCGAGCGCCTTGTCGAGCCGGTCGCCGTCCGGGGCGGAGAGCACCGGGTTGGCGGCGACGACGATGAGGGCGCGTACCGGCTCGCCCTCGTCGGTGGGGGTGTCGATCTCCTCGGCCAGGGCGGACAGCGGGAGTTCGCCCTTGGCCTCCGGGTGCCGGCGCACCCGGGAGTGCCAGCGGCCGAGGGCGAAGCCGCGGCCGGGTCCGGCGGGGCGCGGTGTCCTGTCGGTGGCGGCCTGCGGGAAGAGGGCGCCGCCGGGGCGGTCGAGGTTGCCGGTGAGGATGTTGAGGACGTCGACGAGCCAGCTGGCGAGGGTGCCGTGCGGGACGGTGCAGCTGCCGATGCGGCCGTAGACGGCGGCGGTGGGGGCGGCGGCGAGTTCGCGGGCGAGGGTGCGGATGACGGCGGCGTCGATGTCGCAGGCGGCGGCCACCGCCTCGGGTGTGAACTCGGTCAGTGCGGCGGCGAGTTCCTCGTCACCCTGGATGTGCGGTGCCCGCTCGCCGAGGTCGGCGAGGCCCTCGTCGAGCAGGGTGTGCGCCATCGCCGCGAGGAGCAGCGCGTCGGTGCCGGGGCGGATGGCGAGGTGCCGGTCGGCGAGGCGGGCGGTGCGGGTGCGGCGGGGGTCGATGACGGTGAGGGTGCCGCCGCGGGCCCTGAGCGCCTTGAGCCGGCCGGGGAAGTCGGGGGCGGTGCACAGGCTGCCGTTGGATTCCAGCGGGTTGGCGCCGATCAGCAGGAGGTGGTCGGTGCGGTCGAGGTCCGGTACGGGGATGAGGTTCGCGTCGCCGTAGAGCAGTCCGCTGGAGACGTGCTTGGGCATCTGGTCGACGGTGGAGGCGGTGAACAGGCTGCGGGTGCCGAGCCCGCCGATGAGCACGGGCGGGTAGAGGGCGCCGGCCATGGTGTGGACGTTGGGGTTGCCGAGGACGACGCCGACGGCATGCGGTCCGTGCCGCTCGACGACGGGACGTATCCCGGCGGCCACGGCGTCGAACGCCGCCTCCCACGTGGTCTCGCGCAGCTCTCCGTCGACGCGGACGAGCGGGGCGCGCAGCCGGTCGGGGTCGGAGTCCACGGCGCCGAAGGCGGCGCCCTTGGGGCAGATGAAGCCTTTGCTGAACACGTCGTCGCGGTCGCCGCGGGCACCGGTGACGTGGCCGTCGTCGATGGTGAGCGTCAGGCCGCAGGTGGCCTCGCACAGCGGACAGATGCGAAGGGCGGTGCGGGACACGGGTCCTCCCGGTACGGCGGCGGTGGCGCACGGACGAGCCGAGCATACCGACCGGTACGCATGCTGGGGAGGGGGTGGCGCGGGCCGGCCTCAGTCCAGTACCTGGGCCAGATAGGCGCGCAGCATCCCGCGCAGTTCGCCGATGACCCTCTCGTCCCCGTCGGGCGCCATCCGGAACGCCAGGTGGACGAGGGCGTCGGCCGTCTCGACGGCGATGAGGACGGTGCGGCCCAGGTCCTCGTCGGGCTCGCGGCCCAGATAGGCGGAGAGCAGGTCGGTCAGGCGGCCGGCGACGCGGTGGTTGGGTTCGGTCCTGCGGGTGCCGACCGGGATCTGGTTGCCGAAGTCGACCAGGGAGAAGCCGGGAGCGGTGCGCTTCATGTCCAGGTAGGCGTCGAGCACGACGTCCATGGCGTGCCGCCAGCCCCGGTCACCGGTGGCTTCGAGACGTTGGCCCACCCGTTCGGTGAAGCGTTCCAGGTTGCGCTGGGCCAGGGCGTCGGCCATCTGGCGCTTGTTGCCGAAGAAGCGGTAGACGGAGCCGATGGGCACGCCTGCCCGCTCGGCGACGGCCCGGGTGCTGAGGTCGTCGTACCCGGCTTCGTCGAGGAGTTCGGCGCAGGCGTCGAGGATTCTGGCCAGCCGTTCGGCGCTGCGCCGCTGCACGGGCGCTCTGCGGAGCGATGTCGCGTGGGGCACGGGCTTCATCATGCCTGCTCGGCACCGTCCGGTGAACCTCGCCCTCCGCTACGGTTCCGGACGCCCCCGTCGCGCTCCTGTCCGCCCGGGACGCCCGCCCCGGCGATGGGCTCCGCGCTCGGGTCCGCGCTCGGCTCCTCCTCCGACACGGTGATGTCGGCCGTGCTCTCGACGGGCTCGCCGTCCACGGCCCACACCGAGCCGTCGTCGGCGTACAGACGCGCGGTGATCTGGTGTGTCCCGCGCGGCACGAAGCTGCCGGGAAGGTGGTATTCGGGGGTGCGCAGCAGGGCGACGCGGCGGCCGTCGACCTCGAGGCGGGCCATGCCGCGGCCGGCCACCGCCCGCTCGCTCGCCCCGTCCGGGGAGAAGCGGAAGTTGCGCACGCGCAGCCGTACGTCCCAGCCGCCGTCGCCGTCGGGCGCGACCTCGACCCCCACCTCGGGCGCGTTCTCCCCGCTCACCTCGCGATAGGGGCGCCCGTCCGCGTCCCGCTCGTCGAGGAGCCGGCCGACCGGCGAGGGCGACACCTCGTCCTGCCCCTGGGCGGCACGGGAGTCACAGCCCGCGGATCCGGCCAGCAGGGCGACACAGACCGCGAGCGCGGTGATGATGCTCCGCCTCCACGTCATGCCGGGGAGCGTAGAACACCGGTGCGAGGCCGCGGATCCCCCTGAAGTCGGGTTCCGTGTCCTCCGACGAGAGGAGGGCGAGGCGACGCGGAGTGAGGGATCACGCGCCCTCTTGCGCTGCGGAAAACGCAATCCTACGGTGTCCCATAGGAATCGGAGCGCAAGGGAGCAGCGAACATGACCGATGGGGGAACCGCCCGCGCGGGAGCAGTCGGGCGCGAGGAAGCGCGCAAGGTGGCCGAAGGACTGGAGCACCTCTCCGGCTTCGGCAACGAGCACAGCTCCGAGGCGATCCCGGGCGCCCTGCCGGAGGGCCGCAACTCGCCGCAGCGCGCACCGCTCGGCCTGTACGCGGAGCAGCTGAGCGGTTCGGCGTTCACCGAGCCGCGGGCGGAGAACCGCCGCTCCTGGCTGTACCGGATCCGCCCGTCGGCCGCCCACCCCGCGTTCACCCGCACGGGCAACGGGGCGCTGCGCACCGCGCCCTTCACCCAGACCGTCCCCGACCCCAACCGGCTGCGCTGGAACCCGCTGCCCGAGCCGGCCGAGGGCACCGACTTCCTGGCCGGCCTGTGGACCCTGGGCGGGAACGGCGACGTCACCCAGCGCGCCGGGATGGCCGTGCACCTGTACCACGCCACCGCATCGATGGACCGGGTGTTCAGCGATGCCGACGGTGAGCTGCTGATCGTCCCCGAGCGGGGCGGACTGCTGCTGCGCACGGAGTTCGGGCTGCTGCACGTGGAGCCGGGAGACATCGCACTGATCCCTCGTGGGGTGCGGTTCCGTGTGGATCTCCTGGACGAGTCCGCCCGCGGATATGTGTGCGAGAACTATGGGGCGCCGTTCCGGCTGCCCGATCTCGGCCCCATCGGCGCCAACGGACTCGCCAACGCCCGGGACTTCCGGGCGCCCGTCGCCGCGTTCGAGGACGTCGAGCGCCCGGTGGAGGTGGTGAACAAGTTCTGCGGCAACCTCTGGTCGGCCACCTACGACCACTCCCCGCTGGATGTCGTGGCCTGGCACGGCAACCATGTGCCGTACGCCTACGATCTGCGTCGGTTCAATGTGATGGGAACCATCTCCTACGACCACCCTGACCCGTCGATCTTCACGGTGCTGACCTCTCCGAGCGACACCCCCGGACTGGCCGGGGTGGACTTCGTGGTCTTCGCCCCCCGCTGGCTGGTGGGCGAGGACACCTTCCGCCCGCCGTACTTCCACCGGAACGTGATGAGCGAGTACATGGGCCTGATCGAGGGCGCGTACGACGCGAAGGCGGAGGGCTTCGTGCCGGGCGGGGGCTCGCTGCACAACATGATGTCGGCGCACGGGCCCGACCGGGAGACCTTCGACAGGGCGAGCGCCGCGGAGCTGCGACCGCAGAAGATCGACGACGGGCTGGCCTTCATGTTCGAGACCCGCTGGCCGGTGTCCCTGACCCCCCAGGCGGCACGCGCGGAGCATCTGCAGCAGGGCTACGACGATGTGTGGCAGGGGCTCGAGCGTCACTTCCAGCCGTTGCACTGAACGTTCTCCGACCGGTACGGATAGCCCGTGACCTCCTTCGCTCCGGATTCGATCGTCCTGAACCGCAAGTTGCCGCTCTGGTACCAGGTGTCGCAGTCACTGCGCGCCTCGATCCTCGGCCGCTCACCCCAGGACCCCCTGCGCCTGCCCACCGAGGAACAACTGGCCGGGCACTACGGGGTGAGCGTGCTGACCATGCGGCAGGCGCTCAAGGAGCTGGAGGACGAGGGACTCATCACCCGCCACCGCCGGCGCGGGACCTTCATCGAGCCCGGCGCCCGGCGGGGCTCCCCGGTGCGGCTGCTGGGCTCGGTGGACGCGATCGTGGCCCAGCAGAGCGGGATGACCACCGAGTTGCTGGGGCACGGTCCGGCGCCGGTGCCGGCCGAGGTCGCCGAGTACTTCCCGGACCTGACCGAGGCGGCGGCGTACCACCGGCTGCGCAGCGACGAGAAGACGGGTGAGCCGACCAACCACGCCCGCAACTACGTCCGCCCCGAACTGGCCGCCCGCATCGACCTGGACGACCTGGTGCGGTGGCCGATGACCAAGGTGCTGCGGGATGTCGTCGGGGCGGACATCAGCCGGATCACGGACACCGTGGAGGCACGGCTCGCCGACCCGGAGACGGCCCGACTGCTCCAGGTGCCGCTGCTCAGCCCGATCCTGCACTACACGGGCGTCACCTACGACACCGGCGGCCGGCCCCTGGACGTGGCCGTCATCAACTACCGGGGCGACCGCTTCTCCTTCACGGTGACGCTCGACGCCACCTGATCCACCCTCTGCCCCAGGCCGTACGATGCCCTGCGTGACGCACGACGACGCTCCGCTGCTGGCGGACCTCATGCCGTGGTCCGTCGCACCGCCGCGGCTCGGCCGGGGGTGGCCGGCGGCCCCCGACGCGGCGTCCCTGAAGGCCCGTTGGAACGCCCTGGTGAAGGCCACGGGACCGGACCGCGAGGCCCTGTTCCGGTCGACGCGTTCCCGGACCCCGCAGTCGGCGGTCGGCCGGCTGCCGGGGCGCGGCGGCGGCACGGAGCGGCTGGCCCGTGCCTCGGGCCCGTGCGCCGAGCCGGTACGGGTCCTGTACGCCCCCTTCGACGAGCAGTGGCTGATCCCCGATCAGCGGCTGATCGACGCGGCCCGGCCGGAGCTGTGGCGGGTGGCGGACGAGCGGCAGGTGTTCGTCGTGGAGGCGGGAGGCACGCGCGGCGGTGCCGCCGACGGCGACGCCGGTCCGCCACTGCTCGCCACCACCCTGCTGCCCGTGCTCCGCGCGGGGCGCGTCCGTCCGCTGTACCGCCGCCCGGGGGCCGCCGAGCCCAATCTGGCCCCGGGCCTGACCGGTCACCTCGCCGCCCGGCTCGGCCACGCCCTCTCCCCCGTGGACGTCCTCGCCTGGACGACGGCCGTGGCCCGGCCGACGTCCGCGGGCCTCGCGGTGCCGCTCACCGGGGACGCGGATGCCTGGGAGCGGGGTGTGACGGTGGGACGCAGGATGCTGTGGCTGATGCGACGCGACGGGGAACGGCCCAAACTGCCGGGCGGGCGCCGCCCCTACGTCCGCGCTCCGCTGCCCTCCCGGCCGCTGACCGTGCGCTACGACCGGGACGAGGAGGCGCTGCTGCTCGACGAGGGCCGCATCTCCCCCGTGCCGCCCGAGGCGTGGGACTTCGAGGCCGGCGGTGTCCGGGTGCTGGAGCAGTGGTTCGCGGCCCGTACGGAGCCGGGCGAGCCGGGCACGCTGGCCGCGATCCGTCCGGTCACCTGGCCCCAGGCCTGGACCTCGGAGCTGCTGGAACTCATCACGGTCCTCGCCCTGCTGGCCGAACTGCGGCCGCGGCAGGAGGCGTTGACGGGTACGGAGCTGCCCCGCCCGATCACACCGGCCGAGTTGCGCGAGGCAGGGGTCCTCCCGGTCCCGCCCGCCGCTCGCCGCCCGGCCTCGGTCCTGGACGCCCACGAGGAGGGCCCGGAGGGCCAACTCGCGCTGCTCTGACAGCCGGTGTCCCGGTCGCCACTGTCTCCGTCGCGGTTGGCGGGGCTCGCCGAAGGGTTTCCTCGCCCCCGCCGCCCCTTCGTCCCGTCCCCGGGGGCAGGCCCCCGGCCCCCCCTTCGGCCCTGAACGGGCCTCGTCCTCGCACTCCCCCAGAGGGGGTACCCCCAGACAGGCTGGTGTGCCGGCCCGAGGGCCGACTTGCATCGATCGCAGGGCCCGGCTCGCACCGGTTGTGAGGTCAGTCGCGGGGCTCGAAGCCGTTCAGCATTCGGGTGAGCGCCCGGTCGAACACCGCCTCCAGGTCGATCGGCCCGGCGTCCTCCGCGAAGGCCGCCGCCATCCGCGGGTAGGCGCCGGTCGCGATCCGGCCGCTCAGATAGGCGGTCCGGACGGCGTCCTCCTGCTCCTGCGACCAGGGCAGCGAGCGCGTGCGTTCGGCGGTGGCCAGCTCGTTGGTGACATACGTCGTCACGATGCCGTTCAGCATCGCGATCAGCTCCAGCTTGGTGCCGTAGGACGCGGGGAGCGTGTCCAGGCAGGCCAGGCAGTGCTCGAGATAGCGCAGGGAGTTGGGGCTGAGGCCGTAGACCGGCGACATCAGACGTGGCAGCCACGGGTGACGGTGCATCAGCGAGCGCGTCCGGTGGGCCACCCGGAGCATGTCGGCGCGCCAGTCACCGCTGGGCTCCCACAGCTCGTGCTCGCCGCCGGCCGCGTCCACCATCAGCTCGTACAGGTCCTCCTTGCGGGGGACGTAGTTGTACAGCGACATGGTGCCGCAGCCCAGTTCCGCGGCGACGCGGCGCATGGAGACCGCGTCCAGGCCGTCGGCGTCGGCGATGCGCACCGCCGCCGCGGCGATGTCGGCGCGGGTGTACGCCGGTCTCGGCCCACGGCCGGTGCGCTCGGGGCGCGCCCAGATCACTTCGGGTTCGGCCGCTCGGCCCGCCATCGGTCATCACCTCCCCACCATCGTAGTTACGTACAGCGTACGTAATGCGCTATGGTCGGCGCATGACTACTACGTACGCTGTACTTAGTGAGGGTCTTGAGAAGCGTTTCGGGGAGGTCCATGCCCTGCGAGGGCTGGATCTGGCGGTGGCCGAGGGCACCGTGTGCGGGGTGCTCGGGCCCAACGGCGCGGGCAAGACCACGGCCGTCCGGCTGCTGACCACCCTGCTGCGGCCCGACGCGGGCTCCGCGCGGATCGCGGGTCACGACCTCGTCCGGGAGGCCGCCGCCGTACGGCGCAGGATCGGCGTCACCGGGCAGGACACCTCGATCGACGGGGATCTCACCGGCCGCGAGAATCTGCGGCTGTTCGCCC
Source organism: Streptomyces malachitofuscus (assembly GCF_055571035.1). Classification (NCBI taxonomy): domain Bacteria; kingdom Bacillati; phylum Actinomycetota; class Actinomycetes; order Kitasatosporales; family Streptomycetaceae; genus Streptomyces; species Streptomyces malachitofuscus. Next base: position 318,253 of record NZ_JBVIGA010000004.1, read on the forward strand.
GGCTGCACCGGGTGGACGGGGCGGCCGCGCGGGCCGCCGAACTGCTCGACCGGTTCGGGCTGACGGAGGCGGCGGACCGGCCGGCGTCCGGCTGGTCCGGCGGTATGCGCCGCCGGCTGGACCTGGCGGCGAGCCTGATCCGCCGTCCCGAGGTGCTGTTCCTTGACGAGCCGACGACCGGCCTCGACCCGGCCAGCCGGGCGCTGATCTGGGAGGCGGTGCGCGAGCTGACCGGCGAGGGCACGACCGTGCTGCTCACCACCGAGTATCTGGAGGAGGCCGACCGGCTCGCCGACGACATCGCCCTGGTGGACCGGGGACGGGTGGCGCACACCGGCTCACCGGCCGAACTCAAGACGCTGGTGGGAACACACGCGGAAGTGGTCGTCGCGGACGCGGCCGCGCTGGTGGCGGCCGCCGGGGTGCTGGACCGGCTCACCGGCTCGGAGCCCTCCCTGGACCGGGAGCGGAACGCGGTCGGGGTGGTCACCCAGGACGCGACACTCACCCTCCCGCACCTGGTGCGCACGCTGGACGCGGCGGGAGTCCCGCTGCTCGACGCGAGCCTGCGCCCCCCGACCCTCGACGATGTCTTCCTGCGGCTGACCGAGGGCCCCGGTGCCTTCGCCGGCCGTTCCGGCGACGACAAGGAGCGTGCCGCATGAGCACGTTGGTGTACGACGGCACCGCGCTGCTCGGCCGGCAGCTGCGGCGGATGCGGAACAACCCGGGGCTGCTGGTCCTCACCCAGACGATGCCGGTCAGCATGCTGCTGTTCTTCGGCTACGTCTTCGGCAGCGCGCTCGCCGTGCCGGGCGCCGAGTACCGGTCCTTCCTGGTGCCGGGCCTGCTGGTGGCGACGGCGGCGGGCGGGATCATGACCGGCATGTTCCAGTCGGCGCAGGACGTGCACCGCGGGGTGACGGACCGGCTGCGCACGCTGCCGGTGAGCCGGGCCGCCGTACCGGTGGGCCAGGCCGTGGCGGATGTGCTGGTGACGGCGGCCGGGACGGTGCCGTTCCTGCTGGTGGGCCTGGCGGTCGGCTGGCGCGTGGAGGGGGGTGCGCCGGCCGCGGTGGGCGCCGTGGCGCTGTTGCTGCTGTTCCGGTTCGCGTGCACCTGGGCCGGGATCTTCCTGGGGCTGCTCACCCGGAACGAGGAGGCGGCCGGTCAGCTGGGCGGGGCGACCTTCCTGCTGCCGCTGCTGTCCAGCGCGTACATCCCGGCCGAAGGGCTGCCGGGCGGGCTGCGCGCGGTGGCGGAGTGGAATCCGATCAGCGCGGTGGCGACGGCGCTGCGGGACCTGTTCGGCAACGCCCCGGTGCCGGAGGGGGCGGCCTGGCCGGTGGCACATCCCGTCGCGGGGTCGCTGGCCTGGTGTGCGGTGCTGCTCGCGGTGTTCGTGCCGCTCGCGGTGCGGGAGTACGCACGCGGCAAGCGGTGACGCGCGGGGCGGAGGGGTGAGGCCGGCGGGCCCCCGGATCGCGGCCGGGTGGGACCGGGGGACGCCGGCAAGGGGACGTGCTGGGTGTGCTGGTGCGCCGAGTGCCCTTCAGTGCCCGCGGGGATGACGGGCGGAGGCGGGGCGCTGCGCCAGGACGGCGGGGACCGTCCGGCGCGGGCGCTACCGGCTGCCGAACAGGGAGCGGCGCAGTCGGCGCAGCGGGGCGAAGAGCTTGACGCGGCTCGTGCGAGCCCGCGCGCCCCTGGCGCCACGGCTGTGCGCGGTGTCACGCGCGGTCAGCTCACGCATCAGCGTGGTCGCCTCCGCCGTCTCGCGCTGCGGGACGGCCGGTCCCGCGAGGACCGAGAGATGGCGGTCGAGGCGCGAACTGGTCGCGCTGCTCCCGCAGGTGATCGCAGGGACCCTGGCCCTGCTGCGCACTGTTATCTGTTCCATGTCACTCCCCACCCGTACGAGTCCACCCGGCCCGGGCAGGGTAACCCTATCGCCCCGTACGGGCACTCGTGTATCGAGGTCACAGGATTCACCTTCCCCATAAGGGTGTTGACGAACCCGCGACGATTACTCTCCGAATCCGACCGTTTTCAGGGCGAGTTGCACGATGGGTTTGCCGGTCGGCTGCGGTGACCCGCCGTCGGGCTCGACGGTCACGGCGAGTGACGTCGCCGAGGTGTCGAGGCCGGAGGCGACCAAGGGCGTGTCGCCCTCGAAAAGCCCCAGGGAACGCGGCTGCTCCCCCGGACCCATGAGCCAGAGCTGACGCACACGTCCGTTCGGGGGGTCGCCGTATCCGCCGAGAGTGACGACCGCGCTGCGGGAGGAAGCGGACGCGATCACTCCGATCGTGCGGCCGTCCGGGTCCCGGCCGCTGCTCGCGCGCGCGTCCGGCGCCGCGAGAACGTGGGCGATCTCACGCGCCCGGTCGCGCTCGGCGTCGAGCCGGTCCTGGGTCCGGTCCGCCTGGACGGCGAACAGCGAGGCGACGACGAGCGCCGCGGCGGCGGTGGCCGTCGCGAACGGCACGAACAACGGTGACCGGCGCCGCTCACGGGGGCGCGGCGGCGGTGCGGTGCCCCAGACGTGCGGCGGCAGCTGCGGCGCCCGCACGCGTGCGGAATCCTGCGCCGCGGGCTCCTGGGCGGTGGTGCGTACGGCGGCCAGCACCCGGTCCCGCATCGCGGGCGGCGCCGGAGCGGCCGTGGACCAGGCGAGGCGGACGGCGTCCTCGGCGAGATCGCGCACCTCGGCGGCGCAGCTTCCGCAGGACCGCAGATGCTTCTCGAAGCGGACCCGCTCGGCGGGCTCCAGCGCGTCCAGGGCGTAGGGGGCGGCCAGCGAGTGCAGGTCACCCCGGGACGTCAGTCGGCCGAACAGGCTCATGCCGCACCTCCCAGGCAGTCGCGCAGGCGGGCCAGGCCGTCGCGCATCCGGGTCTTGACCGTGCCCAGCGGCAGCGACAGCCGCTCGGCCACCTCCCGGTAGGTGTAGCCGTCGTAATAGGCGAGGGTGACCGACTGGCGCTGGATCGCGGTGAGGCGGTCGAGGCAGCGGCGCACCCATTCCCGTTCGAGACCTGCCTCGACCTCCTCGGCGACCTGGTCGAAGGCGGGGCCGTGGCCGCGCCGGGCCTCGCGCTGCTCCCGCTCGCCGGCCGCGCGGGCGCTGCGCACCCGGTCGACGGCGCGGCGGTGGGCGAGGGTGAGCACCCAGGACAGGGCGCTGCCCCGGCGGGGGTCGAACCGCGCGGCGGAGCGCCAGAGTTCCAGCAGCACCTCCTGGGCCACCTCCTCGGACTGCGCGGGGTCCCGCACCACCCGCCGCACCAGCCCGTACACCGGCCCCGAGACCAGCCCGTACAGGTCCTCGAAGGCCTTCTGGTCACCCGCGGCCACAAGCATCAGCAGCTCGTCCGCCTCCAACGCGCATCCCCCTCTCCCGGCCCCGCGGGGCCACCCGGTCACACGAGGCATTCGCAGCGCGCGAGCCTCCGGATGGGAAGTACGGATCACCGGGCCCGAAACGCGGGTCGGCAGCGAGAAATGCTACGGGTGCTCGGGCCCGGCGGGAGAGGGCCGGGAACGTTTGTGGAAACTCGACCAATCCGGCCCGCCGCGTGCTCCGAATCCCAGTGCGTCAAGGCAAGTCGGCACTGAGGACGGACGGCATGACACCTAATTCCAGGACCGGTGCGGGGCGCAGGAGTCTCGCGACCCTCATCTGTGGTGCGCTGGCCGCCGGGGGGCTCGCAGCCGCCGGTGTGACCACGCTGGAACCCGAGGCGGCCTCCGCCTCCTCCCACCGGGAGGCCCCGCTGATCTCGGGCACCCCGCAGTTCGACAACACGGACCTGTACGCGTTCGTCAGCCCCGACAAGCCGGACACCACGACGATCATCGGGAACTGGATCCCCTTCGAGGAGCCGGCCGGCGGTCCGAACTTCTTCACGTTCGCCGAGGACGCGCAGTACGACATCCACATCGACAACAACGGTGACGCGCAGGGCGAGCTGCTCTTCCGCTACACCTTCACGACCCACACGAAGAACGACAAGACGTTCCTCTACAACACGGGCCCGGTCACCAGCCTGGACGACCAGGACCTCAACATCACGCAGACCTACGACATCGAGCTGCTGAAGCTGAAGAACCAGCACGCGGTGTCCCGCACGAAGATCGCGGACGATGTTCCGGTCGCGCCGTCGAACGTCGGCAAGGCGTCCATGCCGGACTACGACACGCTGCGCAAGCAGGCGGTGCACGAACTCGCGGGCGGGGCGACGACGTTCGCGGGCCAGGCCGACGACCCGTTCTTCCTGGACCTGCGGGTCTTCGACCTGCTGTACGGCGGGAACCTCTCGGAGGTCGGCAACGACACGCTCAAGGGCTACAACGTCAACTCCCTGGCGCTGCAGGTCCCGACGGACATGATCACCGAGTCGGCGGACCAGCCGGTCGTCGGGATCTGGTCGACGACCCAGCGCAAGAACGCCGAGGGGGACTTCGTCCAGGTGTCCCGGCTGGGCAACCCGCTGGTGAACGAGGTCGTCAACCCGCTGAAGGACAAGGACACGTTCAACGCGTCGGGTCCGTGGGACGACGCGCAGTTCCTGAAGAACGTCACCGAGCCGGAACTGCCGAAGCTGATCGAGGCGATCTACAAGATCCCGGCGCCCGACACGCCCCGCAACGATCTCGTCGACGTCTTCCTCAAGGGCGTCGAAGGGCTCAACCAGCCGCCGCATGTGACGCCGTCGGAGATGCTGCGCCTCAACACCTCGATCGAGCCGGCCGCGGAGCCCAAGCGGCTGGGCGTCCTGGACGGGGACAAGGCGGGCTTCCCCAACGGGCGGCGGCTCACGGACGACGTGATCGACGCCGCGCTGCAGGTCGTCGAGGGCGAACTGGTCGGTGCGAAGAACGACCTGGGTGACGCGGTGAACGCCAACGACAAGGAGTTCGGGGCGGCCTTCCCGTATCTGGCGAACCCGACGGAGGGGTCGCGCGGACCGCTCGCCAAGGGCGTGGACGGCGGCAACGACGTACGCAACCAGCTCGGCGACGCGCTGAGTCCGGCCGGCGCGGAGGGCTCGGACGACACGGCCCTGATCGCCGCGTCCGCGGGTGCGGGCGCCGGCGGGCTGCTGCTGATCGGCGTGGCGCTGATGTGGTGGCGCCGGATGCGCGGCCGGGCGTACTGACCCCGCCGCTTCCCCACCAGCAGGCGCGGCCCGTCCCCACCCACCCCCACGGCACGGGCCGCGCCGTCGAACTCCGAGGAGAGGCCATGCCTCCGGGCACGAACGACAACGAGCAGGGTCCGGTGCCGCCCGCACCGGATGCGTCCGGCCCCGGCGGGGACGGAGAGCGGACCGGGGTCACCGCCCCCGAGCGGGCGCGTGCGGCGACGCCGCGTCAGGCGTCGGCAGCGGAGGGCGAGGAGACCTCCGAGCTCCGGCCGCGGGACGGCCAGGAGAGGGGAGACGGTCGCGGGCCGGGACCCGCCGACCCGGTGACGGCGGGACGGGACCTCCGTCGGCCGGCCGACGGCCGGACACCCGTGGACCCGCACGGGCCGCACCCGGTGCAGAGTACGCAGCCGGAGGAGTGGCACCGGGCGGACACCACCGCCCACGCGGATGCGGCGGGCCGACCGGGGCACGGGCGGCGGTCCGCGGGCGACGGGGCAGCGGCCGGCGAAGGCCGGGCCGACGCCCCGGCAGCGGAGCGCGGGAAGACCGCCGTCCGGGGCGCGGACGCGCGGGGTGAGCCGGTGAGCGGCCTTCGGGCGAGGGCCGCCGAGGAACCGCGGGCTCCCCGCCTGCCCGACCCGGCACACACGGCGCAGCCCGCCTCCGGCACCGCGCACCGGCAGGCGGCTGACAGCCCCGGCCACAGCGCGGACGCGGACGCGGAGGGCGAACGGCACATCGGCCAGGGGCCGGACGCCGCGGACCGGGATCAGACGGCCGTCCGGGGACGGCGGGTCGCGGCGTTGCGGCGGTTCGCCGCCGCCGCGCTGCGGGGGCGCGGGCTGCATGCCGCCTCGTGTGCCGTGCTGCTGGCCGTCGCCCTGACCGCGGGGAGCGTCGCGGTGGGAGGCGGCCGGGACGACGGGCGGCCCGGGACCGGCACCGCGGCGGCCGGAGCGGCAGTCGCGGCCGGTGTGCTCGCCGGGGGCGACCTCGACGCCGGGGTCCGTTCCCTGCAGGCCCATCTGCGGGACCAGCCGCGTGACTTCACCGGCTGGGCCACCCTGGGCACCGCCTACGTCGAGCAGGCGCGCACCCAGGGAGACCCCTCGCGCTACCCGCAGGCCGAGCGGGCGCTGGAGCGCTCCCTCGCCCTCGAACCGGACAACGAGCCCGCCCTCGCCGGCCAGGCCGCCCTCGCCGCCGCGCGGCACGACTTCACCCGGGCCCTTGAGTTCGCCGACCGGGCCCTGGAACAGAACCCCTACAGCGAGCGCGCCCTGTGCACCCGTATCGACGCCCTGGTCGAGCTGGGCCGGTACGACGAGGCCGACGAGGCCGCCACCACCGCCGACCGCAGGCGGCCGGGGGTGCCCGTGTTCACGCGGTACGCGTACGTGAAGGAGCTGCGAGGCGACGTGCGCACCGCGCGGAACGTGCTGGAGCGGGCCCTCGACAGCGCCGCCACACCCGCGGACGTGGCCTATGTCGCGACCGCGCTGGGGCAGCTGGCCTGGAACGGGGGCGACCACGAGGCGGCGCTCACGCACTACGCGCGGGCGCTCGCCGCCGACGACACGTATCTGCCCGCCCTGGAGGGCCGGGCCCGCGCGCAGGCCGCGCGCGGGGACCGCGCGGGCGCCGTCATGACCCTGGAGCAGGTCGTCGCCCGGTCCCCGCTGCCGGGTCCGCTGGTCGCCCTGGGCGAGCTGTACGAGGCGCGCGGCGCCGACGGCGACCGCGCGAAGGCACGCGCACAGTACGCCCTCGTCGACGCCTGGACCGCGCTGGCCCGCGCCGGCGGTGTCGACGCCGACCTCGACACCGCGCTGGCCGCCGCGGACCACGGGGACGCCGAGGAGGCGCTGCGCGCGGCCCGCGCGGAGTGGGAGGGCCGGCACAGTGTGCACACCGCGGACGCCCTCGCCTGGGCCCTGCACGTCAACGGCCGCGACAAGGAGGCCCTCCGGTACGCCCGCCGCGCCACGGCCACCGGCTACCGCAACGCCGTCTTCCTCTACCACCGGGGCGTGATCGAGAAGGCCGCCGGAGACAAGCGCGCCGCCCGTGACTCCCTCACCGCCGCGCTGGAGCTGAACCCGGAGTTCTCGCCGCTGGGCGCCCGTGCCGCGCGGGCGGCGCTGCAGGAACTGGAGGCGGCACGTTGATCCTCCGCCGTTCCCTCGCCGCCGGTGCCGCCGTCCTCACCGCCGCCTGCGCGCTCGCGCTGGTGCCGGCCACGACGGCGAGCGCGCATCCGCTCGGCAACTTCACCGTGAACCGCTACGACGGGCTGGTGGCCGCGCCCGGTGAACTGCGCGTCCGCCACGTCGAGGACCTCGCCGAGATACCGGCGACACAGGCCGGGCCGGACATCGGCCGCCTGGGCCGCGACGGATGGGCCCGCGAGCGCTGTGCCGCCGCCGCGCGGGACAGCGAGGTGCGGGTGGGCGGCCGCGCGGTCCCGCTGACCGTCCGCGAGGCCCGCGCGCGTGTGCGGCCCGGTCAGGCGGGGCTCGACACCCTGCGCGTGGAGTGCGGGCTGACCGCGCCCCTCCCGGACGGCGACACCGTGGACGTGCGCTTCCGGGCGGCGGGCGCGGCGTCCGGCCCGGGCTGGCGGGAGATCACCGCGCGGGGCGACCGTATGACGCTCACCGCCTCGGACGTGCCCGCCTCCTCCCTGTCCCGCGAACTGTCCCGGTACCCGGAGAAGTTGCTCTCGTCCCCCGCCGACACCAGGACCGCGGCCCTGCGCGTCCGGCCCGGCGGCCCCGCCCTGACCGGGGAGGAGGCCGACGCGCCCGCCTCGGCGGTGCTGCCGCGCGGGGCGGACCGCTTCACACGCGCCCTGGACGACCTCGTCGCCCGGCGCGATCTCACCGCCGGCTTCGCCGCGCTGGCCCTGCTGATCGCCGTGGGGCTCGGCGCGATGCACGCTCTCGCCCCGGGACACGGCAAGACGCTCATGGCCGCGACCGCCGCGGCGCGCGGGGGCAGGGCCCGGCTGCGGGACGTCCTGCCCATGGCCGCCTCGGTCACGGTCACCCACACGCTCGGCGTGGTCGCCCTGGGGCTGCTGGTCACGGCCGGTTCGGCGGCCGCGCCCTCGGTGATCGCCTGGCTGGGCGTCGCGAGCGGTGTCCTCGTCACCCTGGCCGGCGCGACCCTCGTACGCCGTGCCCTGCGCCACCGCGGCCACGCGCACCCGCACACCCACGAGCACGGGCACGACCACGAGCACGGGCACGACCACGAGCACGGGCACGACCACGAGCACGGGCACGACCACGGGCACGACCACGAGCACCGGCACTCTCACGGCCATGTCGAACACACCCACGGCGGGCGCACCCACACCCATCCCACCGCCCCCACCCTCCGCGGCACGATCCTGCTCGGGTTCGCCGGCGGGCTGGTGCCCAGCCCGTCCGCCGTCGTCGTGCTGGTCGGCGCCGCCGCGCTCGGCCAGGCCTGGTTCGGGCTGCTGCTGGTCGTCGCGTACGGCGTCGGCCTGGCCCTGACCCTGACCGCGGCCGGGTACGCGGTGGTCAAGGCGGGCAGCGGGGTGACGCGGCTGCTGGACCGGCGCCCCCGCTGGACGGCCGCCCCCTGGGCGGCGCTGGTGCGCCGCGGTGCGCCCCTCGGATCGGCGTTCGTCGTCGTGGCGCTGGGCGCCGGATTGGTGTTCAGGGGGGCGGCATCGGCGCTCGGCTGAGCTACTTTCATGAGGAAACGGAGAATTCGCCCGGATGCGAATGGGGGCGCCGTGTCCGAAGAACCGGGCAGTGAGCGGGTGATCGCGGGCCGCTACCGGCTGCTGTCGCCGCTGGGCGAGGGCGGTATGGGGACGGTGTGGCGGGCCCGCGACGAGCTGCTGCACCGCGAGGTCGCCGTCAAGGAGGTGCGCGCCCCGGCCGGGCTTCCGGCGTCCGACGTCGAGCGGCTGTACGCCCGGCTGGAGCGGGAGGCGTGGGCGGCGGCACGGATCGCGGACCGCACCGTGGTGACCGTGTACGACGTGGCGACCGAGGACGGGCGTCCATGGATCGTCATGGAGCTGGTGCGGGGCCTCTCGCTCGCCGAGGTGCTGGAGGCGGAGGGTCCGTTGCCGCCGCGGCGGGCCGCGCACATCGGCGCGGAGGTGCTCACCGCGCTGCGGGCGGCGCACGGGGCCGGGGTGCTGCACCGGGACGTGAAACCCGCGAACGTCCTGATCGCGAACGACGGGCGGGTGGTGCTCACCGACTTCGGGATCGCCATGGTCGAGGGCAGCTCCGCGCTGACCATGACGGGGGAGGTCGTCGGATCGCCCGAGTTCCTGGCGCCGGAGCGGGCGCTGGGGCGTACGCCGGGGCCCGAGTCGGATCTGTGGTCGCTCGGCGTGCTGCTGTACGCGGCGGTGGAGGGCGCCTCACCCTTCCGCCAGGACACCCCGCTGAGCACGCTGCGGGCGATCGTGGACGAGGAGCTGCCGCCGCCGCGCCGGGCGGGTCCGCTCGCCCCGGTCATCGAGGGGCTGTTGCGCAAGGACCCGGCCGAGCGGCTGTCGGCGGAGCGGGCGCAGGAGGAGCTGCGGGTCATCGGCGCGGGGGGCGCGCCCCGCGCGGACACGGCGCGTTCGGTGCCGTACGCGCCGACGGTGGCCGCGCTTCCGCTCCCGCACCCGGAGACGCCCTCGCCCACTCCCCCGGCACCGGCCGGGGGAGCGCCGACGGCGGCCACCGCGGTCACCCGGCAGGGGCGTGACCGGCGCAGTGCCGTCGTCCTGGTCGTGGGCGTGGTCGTGCTGGCCCTGGCGCTGGCCGGGTTGACGTACGCACTGCTGAACCGCGGGGACGGCGGTCCGGAGGCCAAGGACCACGGCGGTGGGACCAGTTCCTCCGCGCGGACCGGCGACGACGGCGACCGGAGCGCCGGCGGAACACCGCGGACGGAGGATCCGACCCCGTCGCCTACCGCGAGCGAGGACGACGAGGAGGCGGATGAGGAGAGCACTCCCCCGCCGCAGACGGTGTCGGTGACGGTGACCGGCGCGCGCACGGAGTACTCCGGCGGCTGTCCGCCGGCCGGCGAACAGGCACCCGCGTTCACGGCGACGTTCACGGTGGGACGGCTGCCCGCCGAGGTGTCCTACCGCTGGGTCGCCGAGGACGGCTCGGTGGCCGATCCGGGCTGGCGGACCCTGTCGTTCGCCGAAGGGGGCGGACGCTCGAAGCAGGACACGGTGACGGTGACGACGTACTCGGAGAGCGGGACGTTCCGGAGCCGGATCGGTGTGGAGGTCCGGGAGCCGGTGCACACCACGTCCGAGACGGTGCCGTTCTCGGTGACGTGTGAGGCGGAGACCCCGACGGGCGGGGCCTCCGCTTCTTCTCCCGGTCCGGACGGCGGCTCCTGACGGATCAGGCCGCGGCGTCGAGCACCGGCAGATAGCCGCCGGACTGGCCGGCCGCCTTCGGGTGGTACGAGTTGCCGATGTTGAGCCAGTCCACGCTGTGCAGCCAGGAGTTGCCGGAGCAGATCTCGTGGCCCGTGAACGTGGTGCGTACGTCGCCGAAGGTGAAGCCGTGCGCCCGGGCGCGCTGGGCGATGGCGTTGTCGAGGTGGTCGGCGGCGTCGTTGATCGCCTTCCGCTTGGTCTCGGAGAGACCGACGCAGAAGGTGCCGAGCCGGTAGAAGCGGGGGTAGCCGAGCACCACGACGTCGGCGTTCGGCGCCCGGTCGGAGATCGCCGAGTAGACGCTGTCGAGCCTGCCGGGCAGCGTCGAGTCGACGTACGCCCGCGCGGTGGCGATCCGGGAGAGGCAGGAGCTGTCGGACTGGAGCACACAGGTCGTCATGACGTCGGCGAAACCGGCGTCGTTGCCGCCCACGCTGATCGAGACCAGGCCGGTGGCGGTGGAGAGCGGGCCCAGCTGCCCGGAGAGAACATCACCCGTTCGGGCGCCCGAGCAGGCGGTGAAGGCGAAGGACGAGGGTGAGTTGGCGGCCGCCCAGAGGTAGGGGTAGGCCTTCGTGCTGCGCTTGCAGTCGCCGCTGGAGGCGATGTAGCTGCCGGCTCCGACACCGGAGGAGTAGGAGTCGCCGAGCGCCACGTAGCCGCCGGGCGCGGCCTGTTGGGACGCCTGTGCCGCCGTTGCCCCGGTGAGGGCGGTGGTGACGGCGAGGAGTAGTGAGCCAAGGAAGAGGACAAGTCGGGAACGTCTCATGGAACCTCCCTTTAGCAGGATCTCTGCCACAACCGTCGTACCAACTACGCGTGTTGACCGGAAGTGTCCATGCCAAAACTGTTGCCGTTTCAATTCTGGACGAAATCTGCCCGTAGGGACTTTCGGCCCTTGACGCCCCCTACGGGGTGCGCCACATTGAAGCCCGGCATCCGACGCTTCGGGGGGCAAAGTCGGCCATGCAGACACACAATCCGGGCAAGAGACACCCGTAACGGCATAACCAACAAAAACGTGAGGTGCCGTTCCAGGTCTTGCCATTCGGGTTCAATCGTCAATACCGTCATACATCTCACCCGCGTCGGTCCGTCAGTACGCGGCTCCAGGGGAGGGCTCAGGACCGCGACGAACCGGCGCGGGGCGCGGTAGGGGGGTGCCGTGCTCGGTGACCGCAACAGTGACCGGGCCGTGCCGCGCGGTCGGCTGCCGTTTCCGTGGCCGGCCAGATTTGCCAGCTCACCCTGCGTGCACGCCGGTTCCGTCCGTCGTGCCGTGGAGTGAGAACCCCCCTTTCGAACCGGACGAACAGCCGGGCCGCCCGAGGGGCGGGCGGTCCGCCGGACGAGAGGGACCAGACTCATGAGCTCCGTACTGCAGCCGGCGGCCGCGGACCAGGATCCGCCGGCCGCCCGGAAGTACCGGCCCGTCTCCTCGCACCTGGCCATCGCGCCACCGGTGAGCGTGGTGATACCGGCCATGAACGAGGCGGAGAACCTGCCGTACGTCTTCAAGACGCTTCCCGACTGGATCCACGAAGTGGTCCTGGTCGACGGCAACTCCACCGACAACACCGTCGAGGTGGCACGCGAACTGTGGTCCGGCGTCAAGGTCGTCGGGCAGCGCGGCAAGGGCAAGGGGGACGCGCTGCGCTCCGGCTTCGAGGCCTGCACCGGCGACATCATCGTGATGGTCGACGCGGACGGCTCGGCGGACGGCAACGAGATCGTCAGCTACGTCTCCGCGCTGGTCTCCGGCGCGGACTTCGCCAAGGGGTCCCGCTTCGCCAACGGCGGCGGCACCGACGACATGACCTTCATCCGCAAGCTCGGCAACCGGGTGCTGTGCGCCGTGGTCAACCGCAAGTTCGGCGCGCGGTACACCGACCTCTGCTACGGCTACAACGCCTTCTGGCGGCACTGCCTGGACAAGATCGACCTCGACTGCACCGGCTTCGAGGTCGAGACCCTGATGAACATACGGGTCGTCAAGGCGGGTCTGAAGGTGCAGGAGATCCCCAGCCACGAGTACCTGCGCATCCACGGCACCAGCAATCTGCGGGCGGTGCGCGACGGCTTCCGGGTGCTGCGGGTGATCCTCGGGGAGCGCTCCAACCGGCGGGCCCTGCGCCGCCGGCCGCACCACTCGCCGCTGCTCGACACGGTCCGGGGGAAGGTGTCTTGAGCGATCCCGGAACTCCGGGCATCTCGGTCGTGATCTGCGCCTACACCGAGGACCGCTGGGCGGACGTCCTCGCGGCGGTCGCCTCGGTGCGGGCGCAGTCACGGCCGGCTCTGGAGACCCTGCTGGTCGTCGACCACAACCGGGCTCTCCTGGACCGCCTGGGCAAGGAGTACAAGGAGACCCCGGACGTGCGGGTGCTCGCCAACGCGGGCCCTCGCGGCCTGTCCGCCGGCCGCAACACCGGAATCGCCGCCTCGCGCGGCGGCGTCGTCGCCTTCCTCGACGACGACGCCGTGGCCGAACGCGACTGGCTGAAGCGCTTCGCCGAGGGGTACGCCGACCCGCGCGTGATGGCGGTCGGCGGACGCACCGAGCCGGTCTGGGCGTCGGGCCGGCGTCCCCCCTGGTTCCCCGAGGAGTTCGACTGGGTGGTGGGCTGCACCTACCGGGGCCTGCCGCGCGGCCGGGTGCGGGTGCGCAACGTCCTGGGCGGCAACGCCTCCTTCCGGCGCGAGGCCTTCGACGCGGCGGGCGGCTTCGCCACCGGCATCGGACGCGACGGCAGCAAGCGCCCGCTGGGCGGGGAGGAGACGGAGCTGTGCATCCGCCTCAGCCGCGCCCGGCCCGACGCCGTCCTCCTGATCGACGACCGCGCGGTGATCCACCACCGGGTGCCCGAGGCCCGCGAGCACTTCCGCTACTTCCGGACCCGGACCTACGCCGAGGGGCTGTCCAAGGCGCTGGTGGCCCGCAGCGTCGGTGCGGACAAGGGGCTCGAGTCCGAACGCCGGTACACCACACGCGTGCTGCCGGCCGGGGTGGTGCGGGGACTGCGCGACGCCCTGCTCGCCCGCCCGGGCGGCGCGGGCCGCGCGGGGGCGATCGTCACCGGGGTGCTCACGGCGGCGGGCGGCTATCTGGTGGGGAGCGTACGGGCCCGGCGGGGCGGGGTCACCTTCTCCGTGGTGGCCGTCGGGGAGGGCGGTGGCCGTGACTGACGTACGCGTGCCGATCCTCATGTACCACGCGGTCGCGGACGACCCCGACGAGGCGACCCGCGCCCTGTCCGTCTCCCCCGGGGCGTTCGCCGAACAGATGGCGGTGCTCGCGGACCGGGGCCTCACCCCGCTCACCACCGCCGAACTCGCCGCCCGCTGGCGATCGGGCCGCCCGCTGCCCGCGCGGCCGGTCCTGGTCACCTTCGACGACGGCTACGAAGGCGTGCACCGCCACGCCCTGCCCGTCCTGGCCGGGCACGGCTTCCCGGCCACCCTGTTCGTCTCCACCGGCTGGCTCCGGGGGCCGCACGACACCGGCGGCGCTCCGGACACCATGCTCGACTGGGACCAGGTGCGGGAACTGGCCGGCGGGGGTGTGGAGATCGGCGGGCACAGTCACAGCCATCCGCAGCTCGACCAGCTCGACGCGGGCCGGCTGCGCTCCGAGCTGATCCTGTGCAAGGAGATCGTCTCGGACCGGCTGGGGTCCGTGCCCGTCTCGTTCGCGTATCCCTACGGCTACTCCAGCCGCCGGGTGCGCGAGGCGGTGCGGGAGGCGGGGTACGCCCAGGCCCTCGCCGTCGGCAACGGCCTCGCCCGCCGCGCCCAGGGGCCGTACGCCCTGCGGCGCGTGACGGTGCGCAGGTCCACGTCCGCCGCCGAGTTCGAACGGCTGCTCCAGGGGCGGGCCGTCGCCCGCGCCTTCGCCCGGGACCGCGCCCTGACCAAGGGGTACGCGATGGTGCGCCGCACCCGGCGGGCGGCACGGCTGATGAGCCGCCCGCCGGTCTGACCACCGCGCCGTACAGGGGTGATCCGCCGCGTGGACCGCGGAAATCGGGTGCACGCGGCGTCCCCGTGGCCGATCATGGCGGCATGTCCGCGCAACCGCACGACGCACTGCCGATCCGGCTCAACGTCGACGACAGCGACTCCCCGTCCGATGTCGTCGACGCGCTGTTCCTCGGCCGCTTCGCGACGGGCGAGCAGCCGTACTCGCACGCCGTGAACATCGACCGCGTACGCTCCGGCGCGACCCTGCTGCCCGCCGACGCGCGGGTGCTGCGGCTGGCCAAGGACGACGACCGCAGCTCCACCCTGGCCGAGGGCGACGGCTGGACCCTGCTGGTCTCCCGCTGGAACCGGGGCGCCGACGTCACGGTCACCGCGACCAGCGCCGACCTCGCCGCGAAGATCCTGGACGAGGCCACCGACGGCGCCGCTGACGAGCCCGAACCGCAGCCGGAGCACGTCACCATGGGCTTCTGGTACGTCTCCCCGCGCCGCGGCCCGCACCGCACCACCCGGCGGATCTCGGCGGGCACCTGGGAGGAGATCCGGCCCAACTACACCGCCCCGGTGGCGGACGCGATGGACCGTCTGATGAAGACGACTCCCGAGGACATCTCGGGCCGGCTGCTCCTGCTGCACGGCCCGCCGGGCACCGGCAAGACCTCCGCGCTGCGCACGCTGGCCCGGTCCTGGCGGGACTGGTGCCAGGTGGACTGCGTACTGGACCCGGAGCGGCTCTTCTCCGACGTCGGCTATCTGATGGACATCGCGATCGGCGAGGAGGACGCGGCGGGCAAGGGCCGCTGGCGGCTGCTGCTCCTCGAGGACTGCGACGAACTGATCCGCGGCGAGGCCAAGCACACCGCCGGCCAGGCGCTGTCCCGGCTGCTGAACCTGACGGACGGTCTGCTCGGCCAGGGGCGCAACGTGCTGGTCGGGGTCACCACCAACGAGGACCTGGAGCGCCTCCACCCGGCCGTGGTCCGCCCCGGCCGCTGCCTCGCCCGGATCGAGGTGGGGCAGCTGACCCGTGCGGAGGCGGTGAACTGGCTGGGCGCCGAGGAGGGCGTCGGCCGCCAGGGCGCGACCCTGGCCGAGCTGTACGCGCTGCGCCGGGGCACCTCCCCGACGGCCCTGCCGGAACCGCGGGGCGACGCGGACGCGGGCCTGTACCTGTAGGTGCTTTGATGGTCGTATGACCCTGTTCGTCGGGACGTCGGGGTGGCAGTACAAGGACTGGCGCGGGGTGCTGTACCCGGCCGGGCTTCCGGTGCGGCTCTGGCTGGAGGAGTACACGGCGCGCTTCGCCACCGTCGAGATCAACAACGCCTTCTACCGGCTGCCGTCCCGGGAGACCTTCGAGACCTGGCGGGACCGCACCCCTCCGGGCTTCGTCGTCGCGGTCAAGGCGAGCCGCTACCTGACGCACATCAAACGGCTGCGCGATCCCGAGGAGCCGGTGGAACGCCTGATGAGCCGGGCCGCCGGACTGGGCGACCGGCTCGGCCCGGTCCTCCTCCAGCTCCCGCCCACGCTCCACGCCGACCCCGCGCTGCTGCACGCCTGTCTGCGCCGCTTCCCCGCGTCGACCCGGGTGGCGGTCGAGCCGCGCCACCCGTCCTGGTGGACGCCCGAGGTACGCGCCGTACTGGAGTCCCGGGGCGCCGCCCTGTGCTGGGCCGACGTACTGGCCCGCCCCGCGACGCCCCTGTGGCGCACGGCCGACTGGGGCTACGTCCGCTTCCACCAGGGCCGCGCCCACCCCTGGCCCCACTACGGCCGCCGGTCCCTGCGCACCTGGCTCGACCGCATCGCCACCACGTGGTCCCCCCACGAGGACATCTACACCTACTTCAACAACGACCCCGGCGCAGCAGCGGTGACCGACGCCGTCCTCTTCGCCCGACTGGCCCGCACAACGCAACACAGGGTCACACGAACTCCCCAAGGGGCGCGGGGCTGAGCCGATATGCGGCTCCGCCGCGTGGGCGCGACCAGCCACGACGAGCCCGCGGCCGCACTCAAACCCGAGCCGCGACGGCGCTCACCCGTAGAGCCCCCGCAGGGAACCCGCCCTCACCCGTAAGCCGCACGCAGAGCATCCCGCACGGCAGCGAGCGCCTTCTCCTCCCCCAGCCCCAGCCGCCGAACCCGCTCCGCATACACCTGCGCCGCCGACGCGGCCTCCCGCTCCGCCGCCGAGCCCGCGGCAGCGACCACCGTCCCGTTGCGCCCCCGTGTCTCGATCACCCCGTCCGCCTCCAGCGCCCGGTAGGCCTTGGCCACCGTGTTCGCGGCGAGACCGAGCGTCTCGGCCAGCCCTCGCACCGTCGGCAGCCGGTATCCCACCGGCAGCGCTCCCGACCGGGCCTGCTCGGAGATCTGGGCCCTTACCTGCTCGTACGGCGGTGCGCCGTCGTCGATCCGGATCTTCAAGGTCACGGCCCGATTGTCGCGCACCCCTACGGAAAATAGGAGGCACCCCGGGCGCGTCCCCCGTAGCGTGCGCCTCCATGACAGTGACCGTCCGCGATCTGCGCCCCGACGCGCGCGCCGACCTCGAGGGCTTCGCCCGGGTCCGGCACGCCGCGCTGCCGTTCATCCTCGTCACCCCGGACTCCCTGGCCCACGACCTGAGCCACATGCACTCCGACGCCCATTACCGCCCGCTCGTCGCCGTGGCCGACGGCGAGGTGATCGGCACGGCGCAGGTGCACCTGGCGCACGAAAGCCTTGAGCCCGGCCAGGGCAGCATCAACGTGTACGTGCACCCCGGGCACACCCGCCGGGGTGCCGGGACACTGCTGGTGCGCGCCGCCGAGGAGCACCTGGCCGCGCACGGGGCGGCCAGGCTCTTCTCCTGGGTGCTGGACGAGCCCGGCAACCGCGTCTTCGCCGAAGCGCACGGCTACCGCGCGAGCCGCTCCGCCCACTTCCTGCGCCTGGACCTGGCGAACGGCACCCTTCCGCCGTTGCAGGACCCGCCGCCGGGCGTGGAGCTGCGCCCGGGCTCGGACTTCGCCGACGACCCGCGCCCGCTGTTCGAGCTGGACGCGGAGACGACGGCGGACGAGCCGAGCGACGTGGACTACGAGTTCACCGACTACGAGGCCTGGCTGGAGGAGACCTGGCGGCACCCGTTGTTCAGCCCCGCGCTGACCACGGTGGCGCTGGTCGACGGCCGTCCCGCCGCCTTCTCCGCGGCCCGCACGGACGGCGGCACCCGGTACGGCACGGCCATGACCGGCACGGCCCGCGCCCACCGCGGCCGGGGTCTGGCCAAGCTCGCCAAGAACGACTCCCTGCATCGTGCCCGCGCGGCCGGGTACACGGAGGCGTTCACGGGCAACGACACCGGGAACGGTCCGATGATCGCGATCAACACATGGTTCGGGTACGAGATCTGCGGGACGGAGGTGCGGTATGTCCGCGACCTCGGCTGACGGGCCGGCCCGGGTGGAGGTCGTCCTCGTCAAGGCGGGACGGATGAAGATCCGCTACCCGGCCGAGCTGCTCGCCGACGACGGCACGCGCGTCAGCGTGCGCGCCCCGTGGGCGGGGAACGGCGTGCGCGACTTCGGCTTCGTGCGCTTCGAGCCCGGTGACGTCTTCACGGAGCACTACTGGCGCGACCGGTGGTACTCCGTGAAGGAGGTCCGCACCGCCGAGGGCACCCTCAAGGGCCACTACTGCGACATCACCCGCCCCGCGGAGCTCTCCGGCGGCCGGCTGGTCGTCGAGGACCTCGACCTGGACCTGTGGGTCTCCGCGGACGGAACGGACGTACGGCGGCTCGACGAGGACGAGTTCGCGGCGAGCGGTCTGCTCACGAAGGATCCCGAGGCGGCGGCCGCCGCGGTGGCCGCCCTCGACGAGCTGGACGCCCGGGCCCGCGAGGGCGGGTTCGGAGCACTGCTCGCCTGAGGGTTTCGCGGTCAGTGCGGGAACGCGACCACCGCGTAGCGCTCGTCGTCCACGTCGCGGCCCCACAGCGTCCGGTCGCCGGACAGCCGCTCCACCCGCAGCTGCCCGGCCATCGGGGCGAGGAGGGCGGTGAGCGTGTCCGCCGGTATGCCGACCGGGCTCACGGTCCCCCACACGCCCTCGACCAGTACCAGCCGCCCGCCCGGCCGCAGCAGGTCCCGCCAGTGCCGCAGCGCCCGCCGCGGCTCGGGCAGCGTCCAGAGCACATGCCGGACCAGGACGGCGTCGTAGCGCTCCTCGCCGACCGGTGGCGCCGCCGCGTCACCGACGAGGAACACCGCGTGGCGCCCGGCGAGTTTCTCCCGTGCGTGCGCCACCATCGCCGGGGAGCTGTCGACCCCGGTGATCCGGTGCCCCTGCTCGGCCGCGAGGAGCGACAGGCTGCCGGTGCCGCAGCCGACGTCGAGGACATCGCCGGCCCGCGTGGGCAGCCAGTCCCGCAACCGCCCGGCCCAGGCCGCGCGCACCTCCGGGTCGCGCAGCCCGTGGTCCGGCTCCTCGTCGAAGGCGGCGGCCCGCGCATCCCAGTCGGTACCGTCCGTGGCCGCCCCGTCACTGTCGTACGTGGTCATGGCGCCAGGGTGACACCTGCCACTGACAATCGAATCGTGACTGCCGCCACAGACAGAACAGGACCGATGAGGAACTCTCCCCCGAAAGGTCTACCTCCGTGAGAACACGGAACCCGGTGGACCCTGAAGGAGGCAGCCATGCGCCGTGTCACCGTGCAGAAGCCCCCGAGGAAGACGGACACCCGCCAGGTCCGTGAGGAGGCCGACGAGCGCCCCGCGGGACGACCCGAGGTCCGCAAGGACATCGCCCGCACCTGGTGGCCCGACTGCTGAACGCCCGCGCGGCACGAGCTCAGTCCAGCCGCTTGCGGTAGTGGATCCGGTCGTGGGGCCCTGTGGTCCCACGGTCCACCACCTGGTAGCCGAATGCCGGATAGATCCTCCGGTTCTCCCACATCATCGCATTCGTGCAGAGCCTGATCTCGGGCAGTCCGAGGGCACGCGCGCGTGCTTCCACGAACTCCAGCAGCAGCCGCCCCAGCCCGGTGCCGTGCGCCTCGGGGCGGACGGCGACGATGTCCAGGTAGAGGTGATCCTCTCGCGGCTCGACGACGACGAGACCGGTCACCCGCGCGGTGCCCGCCGCGCCTTCCGGCGCCTCGCTCACGAACACCCTGCCCGCGGCCACGTTCGCCGCGTGATCCGCCTCCATCGGCACCGGCACCGCCCCGATGCGCGCGACGTAGGACCGGAAGGCGGCGTCGATCACCGCCTTCACCTCGGGCACGTCGGCGGCGACGGCCGGGCGGATCCGCTGGTACGTCATGCCGCGCACGGTACCTACCTGATCCCAGCCTGAGCACTCCCTTAACGCGGCCATAAGGATCTCTCTCCGGGGCCTTCGCCCGGCGATTTCGCGGCTCCGTGGGGCTAGCTTCTGAGCCACCCCCACGGGATTCACCCCCACAGGATCCAGAGATCGCCGTTTCGAGGAGTTGCTGCCCCATGTCCGCACGCCGCAAGGCCGCCGTCGCCGCCGTCGGTCTCGTCCCGCTCGCCCTGACCGGGCTGTCCGCCGCGCCGGCGTCCGCGCACGGTTCGATGGGCGACCCGGTGAGCCGGGTCGCGCAGTGCTACGCCGAGGGCCCGGAGAGCCCCGGGTCCGCGGCGTGCAAGGCTGCGGTCGCGGCCGGCGGCACCCAGGCGCTGTACGACTGGAACGGCATCCGCATCGGTGACGCGGGCGGGCGCCACCAGGAGCTCATCCCCGACGGCAAGCTGTGCAGCGCCGGCAACGAGGCGTTCAAGGGGCTCGACCTGGCCCGTGCCGACTGGCCCGCGACGAGCGTGAAGAGCGGCTCGTACACCTTCAAGTACCGCGTGACGGCCCCGCACAAGGGGACCTTCAAGGTGTACATCACCAAGCCCGGCTACGACCCGTCGCAGCCGCTGGCCTGGGACGACCTGGACCTGGCGAACCCGGTGGCCACGTCCACCGACCCGGCCGCCTCGGGCGGCTTCTACACCTTCACCGGCACCCTGCCCGAGCGCTCCGGCAAGCAGCTGCTGTACGCGGTGTGGCAGCGGTCGGACAGCCCGGAGGCGTTCTACTCCTGCTCGGACATCGCCTTCGGGGGCGGCTCCCAGGCGGGCGGTGGCGAGGCCGGCCCTGGTGAGGCGGGCGGCGGTGAGGCCTCGGGCTCGGACGACACGCCGAAGGAGGCGACCGTCCCGGCGCCGGCGGCCTCCGCTCCGTCCGAGGAGCAGATCAAGGACGGTGCCGACAAGTCGACCGTCGAGAATCACGGGCACGGTGACGACGACCCCAGCACCTCGGCGGAGCCGGCCACGGCGGGCGACGGCGCCGGCCCGGATGCCGGGAGCGCGAACCGGCCCAAGGCGGCCGGGACCGCGGAGAACCTCGCGGAGACCGGCGGTGACGCCGGCACCCCGTATCTGATGATCGGCGGCGCCGCGGCGCTGGCGCTCGGCTCGGCGGCACTGTTCGCCTCCGCGCGGCGGCGCACGGCGACCGGGCGGCACGGCCGCTGACCCGACTCGGGGCCCTGTCCGGCGGCTCAGGCCGGACAGGGCCCCGCGCCATGCGCCGCGGCCTGCACGTGTCAGTCGAACACCGAGGCGCAGGTGGTGCGTTCGGCGTGGGCCGGGTCGAGGGCGTTGGCCACCTCGTGGAAGGCGATCCGGTCGAACAGTCCGATCGCCAGATGCTCGGACAGGTCGATCGGGCAGAGGTCCTGGAGCAGCACGTTACGCACGTTCGGCCCGGTCAGATAGGCGCTGCGGTACGGGGTGACGACCTCGTCGTAGCGGGTGGCGATGACGGTGTAGCGGACTCCGGGCACGGTGTCGCCGCCCGCGTTGAGCGCGGTGAGGAAGTCGGATCCGGCGACCTGGTCGGCGAGGGCGGGGGTGGCCTCGCTCAGCAGGTCCTCGGCGCCGGGGAAGAACGGCAGCAGCTTGGTGAGGCCGCCGAGCGTGGTGCCGTGGTTGCTGGGCGCGATGCCCACGAGGGCGTTCACCTCGTCCGCTCCGCCGAGGAACTTCACGTAGTAGCGCGGCATCATGCCGCCCTGGGAGTGGCCGACGATGTCGGCCTCCGCGGCGCCGGTCGCGGCCAGCACGTCGTCGACGTAGGCGTCGAGCTGTTCGGCGGACTTCTCGACGGGCCCGAGGCCATGGAAGAAGGGGACGCCGGGGAGCTGTCCGTAGTCGAGGGAGAAGACGCAGTAGCCGCGGTGCTTCAGATAGGGCGCGAGGCCCAGCCAGTTGTCGACGGAGTTGCCGAAGGTGCCGTGGACCAGGACGACGGGGCGGGGGTGGGCGGCGGAGGGCTTGCACGCCCAGTCGTTCCAGCCCGAGCGGGGGGCACCGGCGGCCTGTGCGCTCGCCGCGGCGGGGAGGGTGACGGCGGCGGTCAGCAGGAGTGCGGCCAGCGGTCTGATCACTCGCTTCCAGGGCAGCATCGCGTGATCTCCTTGCGGATGGGGGAAGGGTGGGGTCCTACGCCCTGTGATCCGGATCACGAGGATGCTGTTCACTCGTCAAGTTACGGGTGAGTAGTAAAAGGGGGAAGTTACGGGTCGGTAAAAACTTCCAGCGTTAACCCGCGGCCGCCCGTCCGCAACTGATATGGCGTCACCAAGCAGGACGAATGGGCCCGTTGGGCGCGATGCGCAGCAACGTCTCCGCCAGGGCGCGCAGTTCCGCCTGCTCCAGGGCCGTACCCCAGACCCGTACGGCCTCCGCCGCCGCCTCCTCGGCCGCCCGGGTGCAGGCCCACCCCGACTCGGTCAGGACGACCAGCCGGGCGCGCGCGTCCTCGGGGTGCGGGCGCCGCTCGGCGTACCCCTTGCGCACCAGCTCGTCGACGAGCTGGCTCGCGGCCTGCTTGGTCACGCCGAGATGGACCGCGAGGTCGGTGACCGTCGCACCGTCCGGGGCGAGACGGGTGAAGGCGAAACCGTGCGCGGGCCGCACCCCTTCGAACCCCCGGGCGACCACGCCGTCGTGAATGCGCCGGGTGAGCTCTCCGGCGACGGCGAGCAGGGCGGCGGACAGGGCCATGGCCTCGGAGTTCTGCACGGAGGCATTGAAGCACCTTGACGAAATGGTCAAGTTGCTTGACCGTATAGTCAAGCCACTTGACCACTTCTCCTCCGGAGGCCACCGTCATGCCCGTAGTCCGCCCGTCCGAAGCCGTCGTCCACGAGATGCACGGCGCCCGCTTCGTCGCGTACGCCACCCCGTCGACCGGGAGCAGGGAACTGTGCGCCTGGCGGGGCGAGATCCCCGCCGGCACCCGGGCGCCCGCGCACACCGTCAGCCGGGAGGAGATCTTCCACCTGCTCGCCGGCGAGCTGCTGATCACCCTCGACGGCACCGTCCACCGGGTCGGCGCGGGCGACACCGTGATCGTCCATCCCGGCGCGACCCTCGCCGTCGAGAACCCGGCCACGGAGGCGGCGGTCTCCTGGGTCACCACCTCCCACGGACTGGAGGCGACCCTGGCCGACGGCACACGCATCGCGCCGCCGTGGGCCAACTGAGAGCGCCGGCGCCTATGCGGCCAGCGAGCCCGGCATCACCGCGCGGGGGCCGAATTTTGCCCGCGCCCGGTCCGCGACCTCCTCGAGCCTGCGCACCTTCTCGTCCACCGGGTCGAAGGTGAGCTGGTGGGAGGCCCGCTCGGCGGGGTCGAGCCCTTCCGCGCGCAGCGCGATCGCGCGTACCCGGGCGCGCTGCAGACCGAGCGCCTCGTACAGGCCGTACGCCGCCTCGGTGAGCGCGGCCGAGTGCGCCGTCGGCTCGGCGAGCGTGCGGGTGCGGGTGGTGGCGGACCTATCGGCGTAGCGCACGGTGAGGGTGAGGCTCCGGCAGACCTTGTCGAGGGCGCGCAGCCGGGCCCCCAGTTCCCCGGCGGCCGAGAGCAGGGCGCGGCGGTGCCGGGCGGGGTCCAGTTCGTCGCGGGTGAAGGGGCGTTCGGTGGCCAGGGACCGGGAGACCGCGTTCGGGACGACCCGGCCGCGGTCGACGCCGTTGGCCTTCTCGTGCAGGTCGCGCCCGGCCTTGGCGCCCACCAGCCGCTGGAGCGTGGACAGCGGTGCGGCGGCGACCCGGCCGAGGGTGTCGAGACCGTACTCGCACAGGGTGCGGGCGGTCCTGGTGCCGACCCCGGGCAGCGCGACGACGGGTTTGTCGACGAGGAACTCACGCACCTCGTCCTCGGCCACCGCGCGGGTCAGCCCCGGCCGGGCGTCCCGCAGGGCCATGCGGGCCAGCATCGGGCCGGGCCCGGCGCCGATCACGCAGTCGACGCCGTGCAGGGCGAGGGCACGGACGCGGATCACCGAGGCCAGTTCCAGGGCGGTGCGCCCGAAGTACCGTTCGGCGCCGCGCAGATCGGCCAGGGCCCCGTCAGGGGGCAGCGCCTGCACCACGGGGGTGAACTCCTCCAGCAGGCCGAGCAGCCCCGGCAGGGCGGCCTCGTACATCGGAGGCAGCTGGAAACGTACGCAGAGAATGGTCATCCCGCACTCCCCGGACTCTGGTGCCACAACTTCCTTCCCACCGCGGGACCTTCACCCGCGGGGCGCAGATCGGCCCAGGGGTGCATCTCGTACCCCGTGGGCATGCGGATCGTCCTGTCCTCCATCGGGTCCCGCGCCGCGGAACCGGCCGGCGCGGGCCGCCCGTCCGAACCGGCGAGCCGCCTGCGGGCCGGACCGTCCCCGGGGTCGCCGCCCGGGCTTCCGTCCGCCGCGGCCAGCCGGGCCGCGACGCCCTCCAGCCCCTCCTCCCGGCGCACTTCCAGCAGGTCGGCGAGGTTCCAGGCGGCGGAGCCGACCACGCTGAGGCTGCGCGGGCCGCGGCGCTGCACCACCCCGCGCACCAGCAGCAGCCAGGAGTGGAAGACGGTGTGGGCGCAGGCGTCGTGGGAGTCGTCGAAGAAGGCGAGGTCGACCAGGCCGGTGCCGTCGTCCAGGGTGGAGAAGATGACCCGCTTGCCGGAGCGGATGGGCGGGGTCTGGGTGGCCGCCTTGGCCCCCGCGACCAGCACGGTGTCCCCGTGCCGGGCCTCGCGCAGCCTCCGCGCGGAGACCACGCCCAGCTCCTCGAGGAAGGTGCCGTGGTCGTCCATCAGATGACGCGAGGCGTCCATGGACAGCACCCCCAGCTCTGCGCTCAGCTTCTCCGACGGGGTGAGGTCGGGCAGCCCGGCCGGGGCGGTGCTCCGGCCGCCGGACAGCGGGAGCTGATCCCCGCGGCCGCCCCGGGCTCCCCGGTGCAGTTCGGTCAGGTGCAGTTGCAGATCGCGCCGGTTGGCGCCGAACGCGTCCAGTGCGCCGACCTGGGCGAGGCGTCCGGCGAGCGGACGGCTGGGGCGGGCCCGCTCCCAGAAGTCGAGCAGGGAGGCGTAGGGCCGCCCCTCGGCGATCCGGGCGGCCTCGGCCTCGCTGATGCCGTGCACGTCGGAGAGCGCCAGCCGGAGTCCCCACACCTTCTTCGCCCCTTTGGCGTCGGATGAACCTCTGGAATCGGATGATGAATCAGACACCAGTTCGATCGTGTGTGCGACCCCCGACTTGTTCACGTCCAACGGCAGGACCGGCACCCCCCGCCGCCGTGCGTCCGCCAGCAGCAGCCGCTTCGGGTACATCCCGGGGTCATGGGTGAGCAGCCCCGCGTAGAAGGCCGCCGGGTGGTGCGCCTTCAGCCACGCCGACTGGTACGTCGGTACGGCGAAGGCGACCGCGTGCGCCTTGCAGAAGCCGTAGGACCCGAAGGCCTCGACGATCTCCCAGGTGCGATGAATCGTTTCCGCGTCATAGCCGCGGGCCGCCGCGTGCTGCGCGAACCAGACCTTGATCCGCCCCTGCGACTCCGCATCGGACAGCCCGCGCCGCACCCGGTCCGCCTCGCCGCGCCCGCACCCGGTCATGATCGACACGATGTCGATGACCTGCTCGTGGAAGACGACGACCCCGTACGTCCCCCGCAGCGGCTCCTCCAGGTCCGGGTGCGGATAACGCACCGGCGCCCGCCCGTGCCGCGCCTCGATGAACGGCCGCACCATGTCGGCGGCGACCGGACCGGGCCGGAAGAGGGAGATGTCGACGACCAGGTCGTGGAAGGTGGCCGGCTGGAGCCGCCCGACCAGATCCCGCTGGCCGGGGGACTCGATCTGGAAGCAGCCGAGCGTCTCGGTGGACCGGATGAGCCCGTACGTCGCCGGGTCGCCCTCCGGCACCGCGTCCAGGTCGATCCGCTCCCCCGTGGCCCGCTCCACCTCGGTGACGGCGTGCGCCATCGCCGACTGCATCCGCACGCCCAGCACGTCGAGCTTGAGCAGTCCGAGGTCCTCCACGTCGTCCTTGTCGAACTGCGCCATGGGGAAGCCCTCGCCGCTGGTCGGCATGACCGGCGTACGGGTCAGCAGGGAGGCGTCGGACAGCAGCACTCCGCAGGGGTGCATGGCGATGCCGCGCGGGAGCGCGTCCAGGGCCTCGACCAGCTCCCACAGCCTGCCGTACTTCCCCTTCTCCCCCGCCAGTTCCCGCAGTTCGGGCAGCTCTTCGAGCGCCGCGCGGGCGTCGCGGGCGCGGATGTGCGGGAAGGACTTGGCGACGCGGTCGATCTCGGCCGGGTCCATGGACAGCGCCGCGCCGACGTCACGGATGGCGTGGCGCACCCGGTAGGTCTCCGGCATGGCGACCGTGGCGACCCGTTCGGTGCCGAACCGGTCGATGATCGCGCGGTAGACCTCCAGACGCCGCGCGGACTCCACGTCGATGTCGATGTCCGGCAGCACGACCCGCTCCTTGGACAGGAAGCGCTCCATCAGCAGCCCGTGCTCGACCGGGTCGGCGTGCGCGATGCCGAGGAGATGGTTGACCAGGGAGCCGGCGCCGGAGCCGCGCGCGGCCACCCGGATGCCCATGTCCCGTACGTCGTCGACGACCTGGGAGACGGTCAGGAAGTAGGAGGCGAAGCCGTGGTGGGCGATGATGTCCAGCTCGTGGTGCATCCGCTCCCAGTACTCCCGGCGTCCGGCGTAGCCGCGCAGCACCATGCCCGCCGCCGCCCGGGAGGCCAGGGCCCGCTGGGCGGTGCGGCGGCCGGCGCCGACGAGGTGCGGCTCGGGGAAGTGGACGCTGCCCATGCCGAGGTCGTCCTCGGGGTCGACCAGGCACTCGGCGGCCGTGGCCTGCGTCTGCTCCAGCAGCCGCAAGGCGGCCTCGCGCCGGAAGCCCGCGGCCTCCACGACCCGCTCGGCCGTCTCCAGCATGGCACCCCGGTCCTTGAGCCAGGCCTCGCCGGAGTCCAGCCCTTTGGCCGGGTCGACGGGGACCAGCCGGCGGGCGGCGTCCAGCACGTCGGCGACCGGGCCGAGACCGGGGTCGGCGTAACGGACGGCGTTGCTGAGGACGGGCCGGACATGGTGCTCGGCGGCGAAGCCGAGGGTGCGGGCGGCCAGCCGCAGGGAGCCGGGCCCCGTGCCCTTGCGCCCGTGCCAGACGGCCTCCAGGCGCAGGGCGTCGCCGTAGACCTCCCGCCAGGGGGCGAGCAGCCGGGCGGCGCGGTCGGGGCGACCCGCGGCGAGGGCCCGGCCGACGTCGGAGTCGGGGCCGAGCAGCACGGTCAGGCCGTCGGCGTGGTTGGCGTCCCAGGACAGCAGCGGGAGCCCCTCATGGGTGTGGGCGGCGGAGACCAGGCGGCACAGATCGGCCCAGCCGCGGGCGCCGTCCCGGGCGAGGAAGGTGACACGCGGTGTCGACTCGTCGATGAAGGCACCGCCGCGCACCGGGGCGCGGCGCCGTTCCATGCGTACGGACGTGTCGCCCTCCGAGGCCGCGGGCGCCGCCACCGCAAGTTCCGCGCCGAACAGCGGGCGGACGCCCGCCTTCGCGCAGGCCTTGGCGAAGCGGACGGACCCGGCGAGGCTGTCGCGGTCGGTGAGGGCGAGGGCGTCCATGCCCCGCTCCGAGGCGCGCTCGGCCAGCCGCTCCGGGTGGGAGGCGCCGTAGCGCAGGGAGAACCCGGAGACGGTGTGCAGATGCGTGAAACCCGGCACACGCACCTCCCGCACTCGTGAGCCCCGACCGACTCTCGAACAATTGTTCCCAGCTACCCCACCCCCACCATAGACCAATTCTCGAATGTATGTGCGACAACCGTTCGGCCCCTTCCCACCTGCACAAACGTCCGCTCCCCCGGACCGTGGGGACATGACACAGAGCGCCGGCACCGGTCCTCGTCCCGGCTCGTTCCTCGACGAGGTCCGCGACGCCGTCACCCCCCGGGCCATCCTGCTCGTCCTCGGTGTGATCGCGCTCCAGCTGCTCTTCATCACCTCCTATGTGGGAGCCCTGCACGACCCGAAGCTGCGGGACGTGCCCTTCGGGGTGGTCGCGCCCCCGGCCGCGGCCGAGCGGACGGTGGCCCGGCTGGAGCAGCTGTCCGGCTCACCCCTGGACCCGCGGCCGGTGCCCGACGCGGCCACCGCCCGCGAGCGGCTCGGGAGCCGGGACCTCGACGGCGCGCTGGTCGTCGACCCCGGCGGAACCACCGACACCCTGCTGGTCGCCACCGGCGGCGGCACCGCTCTGGCCACCTCCCTGGAGCGGCTCGTCACCGGTCTGGAGAAGTCCGAGGGGCGCACCCTGCGGGTCGTCGACGTCGTTCCGGCCTCCGCCCAGGACGCAGGCGGGCTCTCGTCCTTCTACATGGTGGTGGGCTGGTGCGTCGGCGGTTATCTGTGCGCGTCGATCCTGGCGATCAGCGCGGGCGCGCGGGCCTCCACCCCGCGCCGCGCGGTGATCCGGCTCGGCACCATGGCCCTGGTCGCGCTCGTCGGCGGACTCGGCGGTGCCCTCGTCGCCGGGCCGGCGCTGGACGCGCTGCCGGGCGGGATCGCGGCCCTGTGGGGGCTGGGCGCGCTGATCACCTTCGCCGTGGGCGCCGCCACGCTCGCCCTGCAGGCCGTCTTCGGGGTCGTCGGCATCGGGGTGGCGATCCTGCTCGTGGTGATCCTGGGCAACCCGAGCGCGGGCGGCGCACTGCCGCTTCCCCTGCTCCCGCCGTTCTGGGCGGCCGTCGGTCCGGCGCTGCCACCGGGCGCGGGCACCTGGGCGGCCCGCTCGATCGCGTACTTCGGGGGCAGCGGCATGACCGGTGCGCTGCTGGTCCTGTCGGCGTGGGCCCTGGCGGGGACGGCTCTCACCCTGCTGATGGCGGCGCTGCGGCGGAAACGGGCGGGCGCGGACCCGCGGCCGGCGCCCGCCCCGTAGTCCGGTGACGCAGACGTCCCGCCCCTCCGCGGCGGAGGAGCGGGACGTGATGGCGAGGCGCGATCAGCCGATCTGCGTACCGGTGGCCGACAGGGCCTCCGTCACCGGCTGGAAGAAGGTCTCGCCGCCCGAGGAGCAGTCGCCGCTGCCGCCGGAGGTGAGGCCGACCGCCTTGTCGCCCGAGAAGAGCGAGCCGCCGCTGTCGCCGGGCTCGGCGCACACGTCGGTCTGGATCAGGCCGTTGACGATGTCGCCGTTGCCGTAGTTCACGGTGGCGTCCAGACCGGTGACCGTGCCGGAGTGCACCTGGGTCGTGGAGCCGCTGCGGGTGACCTGCATGCCGACGGTGGCGCCGGCGGCGCCGGAGATCGCCTGCGTGGAGCCGTCGTAGAGGTTCACCTCGCTCGGGTGGTCCACGTCGGCGGTGTACTTGACCAGGCCGTAGTCGTCGTCCGGGAAGCTGGAGGCCGCGTTCTCCCCGATCACGTTGCCGGAGGAGTCCGACCAGGTGGAGATGCCTTCGGTGCAGTGTCCGGCGGTGAGGAAGTGCGGCTCGCCGCCCTTGGTCACGTTGAAGCCGAGCGAGCAGCGCCCGCCGTTGCCGGTGATGGCGTCGCCGCCCGCGATGAAGGGCTTGTACTCCCCCTTGGTGCGCTGGAGTTCGGCCTTGGTGCCGAGGGAGTCGACGACCTTCGTCAACTCGGCCCACTCGCTCTCGGAGACGGTGCGGTCCGCGGTGACGACGACCTTGTTGGTGGTCGGGTCGGTCACCCAGGAGGTCCCCGGGATGGTGGCGTCCTGCTTGAGGGTGGCGCGCGCGCTCTTCAGCTCGGCGAGGGAGTTCGCCACGACTCTCGCCTCGGCGCCGGCCGACTCGACGGTCTCGGCGGCGGCCTCGTCGAGCACGTTCACCACGAGGGACTTGCTCTTCGCGTCGTAATACGTTCCCGCCGCGTCGGCGCCCAGGTCCTGGGCGAGCGTCGAGGCGAGCTTTCCGGCCGCTCCGACCGAGAGGGTCCGGGGTGTGGGGTCCGCCGGGACCTCGCTGGCGTTCGCAGTCTGGAAGGTGACCGCGCCCGCGGCCAGTGCGGCGATGCCCGCACCCGCCATGACTGCACGTCGCCCGGGTATGCGTCGGTGCTTCAACTCACGTCCTCCTGTGGGGGGACGGCCCGGGGGTTGTGGGGACCTCACCGGACCGGAAGGCGTACGGCCACGGGGTCGGCGCACAACAAAAGCCACACCCGTGCCGGTCGAACGGCGCCTACTCTTCCGAACCCCACAGGGAGCACACAAGGTCGACTTCAGGACGCGCGTACGACAACGGCCGTGCGCCCCCTATGTCCTGACAGGTCATGGACGCGCAGGGCGGTTCACTCTGCAAACGCTACGAGGGAGTAACCGGCGGTACGGCCTCCGGGATCCGCGCTTGGCTTGAAATCGCCCCTTCGCGGTCCGGTTCCGTGCGGGGCGCCTCGGACGGAAGTTGCTCCCGCACCGATTCCCGCACCGGCCGGGAGGACGGCTGCGGAGCCGCGGACACCGGCTGCGAGGCGCGCTCCAGGAAGCGCAGGAGCTCCACCGGGAAGGGCAGGACGAGGGTGGAGTTCTTCTCCGCGGCGACCGCGACGATGGTCTGCAGCAGGCGCAGCTGGAGCGCGGAGGGGGTCTCGGCCATCTCCTGGGCCGCCTCGGCGAGCTTCTTGGACGCCTGCAGCTCGGCGTCGGCGTTGATGACGCGGGCCCGGCGCTCGCGGTCGGCCTCGGCCTGGCGGGCCATGGACCGCTTCATCGTGTCGGGCAGGGAGACGTCCTTGATCTCGACCCGGTCGATCTGCACGCCCCAGCCGACCGCGGGGCTGTCGATCATCAGCTCCAGGCCCTGGTTGAGCTTCTCGCGGTTGGACAGCAGGTCGTCGAGGTCGCTCTTGCCGATGATCGAACGCAGCGAGGTCTGGGCCATCTGGGAGACGGCGAAGCGGTAGTCCTCGACGTTGACGAGCGCCGCGGAGGCGTCGACGACCTTGAAGTAGACGACCGCGTCGACGCGGACCGTGACGTTGTCGCGGGTGATGCCCTCCTGGGCCGGGACCGGCATGGTGACGATCTGGAGGTTGACCTTGTGCAGGCGGTCCACGACCGGGACGATCATCGTGAACCCGGGGCCGCGCACCTGCGGGCGGAGCCTGCCGAGCCGGAACACCACGCCCCGCTCGTACTGCTTGACGACCCGCGCCGCCGCCATCGCGTAGACCGCTCCGGCGGACGCCGCCGCCGCTCCCGCCGTCACCAGCTCCTCGACCATCACGGCCCCCAGGGTCCGAAGTGGCGCATCAGGTGATCCCGCGTCCGGTGCCTCCCGGCGCGTGTCCTGGTGTGTCCTTCGACGGTAGCCCCGTCCCGCCGCAAGGGGGAGCCCCCGCACGCGGGTTGCGTGCGGGGGCTCGCCGCGCTGCCGGCTGCGGCCGGGACCGGTGTGACCGGTGGTGCGCGGAGCCGGTCCTAGTAGACGCTGACCCCGTAGGCGCTCAGGGCCTCGGTCACCGGCTGGAAGAAGGTCGTTCCGCCGGAGGAGCAGTTGCCGCTGCCGCCGGAGGTCAGACCGTAGGCGGTGCCGTTGCTGCCGTAGAGCGGGCCGCCGGAGTCGCCGGGCTCGGCGCAGACCGTGGTCTGGATGAGACCGCCGACGATGTCGCCGCCGCCGTAGTTCACCGTGGCGTTGAGCGCGGTGACCCGGCCGCTGTGCGTGCCCGTGGTGGAACCGTCACGGATGACCGTGGTGCCCACGCTCGGGGTGGCCGCGCGCGTGATGTCCACGCCGTTCGCGGTGCCGGGCTTGCTGACCGAGGAGTTGGTGTACCGGACGATGCCGTAGTCGTTGCCCGGGAAGCTGGAGCCGGCCGTCGAGCCGAGCACCGTGGAGCGGCCGGAGTTGGAGTACCAGGTGCCCGCGCCGTCCGTGCAGTGGCCGGCGGTCAGGAAGTACTGGGCTCCGCTGCTGCTGCGGACGTTGAAGCCGAGGGAGCAGCGCCAGCTGCTCGCGTAGATGGCGTCGCCGCCCTGGATGAGCTTGTTGAACTTGCCCGGGGTGCGCTTGATGGTGATCGCCCCGGCGTCGTCCCCGGCCTGCTGCTTGATCTTGTTGATCTCGGCCTGGGAGACGGTGCTGTCGACGGTGACGAGCACCCGGTTGGTCTTGCTGTCGACGGCCCAGGCGGTGCCCGGGACGTCGGCCTTCAGCACCGAGCCGCTGACGCTCTTGAGCTCGGCGGAGCTGAAGGTGGTGGGGGTCTCGGCCGCGTTCGCGCTGGGGACCACGATCGCGGCAGCGGCCACGAGACCGGTGGATACGGCGATCAGCCGAGTCCGTCTCGAGATGCCGCTACGGGGGGTAGTGCGCTTGATCCTCACTTGTCGTTCCTCCACAAAGGAAGTAGGGGGCCCTCGTGGGGTTGTGGGCCCGTGAGGCGCAGCCAGTGAGCAGAGTGCCCGGATTCCGAACACGCCGTGCCCCTGACAAGCGCTGATGGCGAGTATTCGGCCGACCGACCGTTCGGCGCAAGGGTGCCTTTCGGCCGTCAACCTTTGAACCAAGTAGGAGATTTGACCCGTGCGAGGGGTCGCGTTACCAGCGGTCACCCCCAGTTGACGACGGGTCGAACAGCCGCACCGTGTCCGGAACTCGCCCCTCCGGATGCGGTTCAGCAGTCGCACCCGCAGTCACAGCCGCCGTCCTCGCCACAGCAGCTGCAGCAGTTGCAGCACTCACAGCAGTCGCCGCATCCGCTGCAGTCGCAGTTGGTGCAGGACCCCTGCTTGGGCTCGCGGGTCCAGGGGTCCTCGTAGCTTCCGCAGCACAGCTGGCAGGTGCAGGCGAGTCCCAGCCAGACCGCACAGCCGGCCATCAGCCCACGCCGGTCGCGGCGCGGCGGCTCGGGAGGCAGCGGCGCACCGGGGCCGCCGGGAGGGGCGTAGGGGCCGCCTGTGTGGGCACAGGAGACCGTACCGAAGGCACGATGGACGGAGTTGGGCAGTTCATGGACGAGCAGCCGGTGTGCGAGACCGCCGTCGGTGAACTCCACTTCCCGCAGGGCGAGCCGGATGCCGTGCACCGCGTCGTCGGCGAGCCGGCGGGCCTCCTCGAGCGGGGTGCCCGTCGCGGTCAGCGGGTTCCAGGCGCCCGAGGCGGCGTCGCTCTCCCGGTCCTCCACCGCGTCCAGCAGATGCGCGAGGCGCCCGAAGAGCGCCCCGGCCTCGGCCAGAGGGCCCGCGTTGTGCGGCCGCCCGGCGAGCACCGCGGTGTGCGCGAAGGCCGCCGCGGTCGCGGTCTCGGTCGGCTCGGTGACCGTGAGGATCGGGGTGCCGGGCCCGGCGAGCGTCTCGATGCCGGTCTGCCGGTCCACGGCGTCGAGGAGGACGGCCGTGTCGAACCCGATGTCCGTACCGGTCCGCGCCCCGGCCCGGTCCCAGCTCGCGGCCACCCGGCGCGCGGCGAGCGCGACCGGCCTGCGCGCCAGCAGTCCGTCCCCGTCGGCGACATGGTCGCGCACCTTGGCGGAGGCGAGGACCAGGGAGACGGCCGCCGCGAGCCGCGCACCCTCACCGTGTGCGACGGACGCGGTGCGCATGCCGCGCAGCGGACAGGGTCCCGCGGTGCGCCGTCCCGCTTCGACGGGGCCGGACTGAGCCTCCGTCAGAACGGATATGAGGAGCCCGTCATAGTTGGTGACGATGCGCGCGAGCTGTCCATGGTCTCCGCGCAACGCGAGGCACAGCCCGCACAAATGGGCCATCCACTGGGCGGTGTGCTTCTCCCCGAGCCGGTGCCGACACGGCCTGACCATTCCGAACACGACGTTCCCCCGTGCAGTTGTACGACGCTGAGCGGCCGCATCGTATCGGCCACGTCGTTCACCCGTACGCACCCCTCATCACCCGGACGCCGGGAAGAATCATATTTCACTCACAGTCAGCAGCCGTTTACATCAAGACCCTTGGGAAACCCGGACTCTCGACGGATTCGCTGTGCACCAGTACCGTCACAAACCCCCCGCGCGGCGTCTATCCACTTGGCGCGCCATCCGCATCATGGACGACCATAGGGATGCGGAAAGCAGAAAGACCGCTGTGAGAGGAGGCGTCCATGGGATCGGTACGCAAGGCGAGTGCCTGGCTTGGCCTCGTCGACGACAACGAAGACGAGCGTTACTACGACGACGACTACTCCGACGGGCCCGAGACCGGGGAGGCCTGGGTCACCGATCCGCGCGTCAAGGTGGCCGCGGACGTCGCCGAGGAGAAGGGCCGCCGGATCGGCACGGTCACCCCGGACAGCTTCCGGGACGCCCGGGCCATCGGCGAGCTGTTCCGCGAGGGCGTTCCCGTCATCATGAACCTCACGGCGATGGACGCCGGTGACGCCAAGCGCGTCGTCGACTTCGCCGCGGGCCTGATCTTCGGTCTGCGCGGTTCCATCGAGCGGGTGTCCAACCGGGTGTTCCTGCTCAGCCCGGCCGACACCGAGGTCGTCAGCGGTGAGCCGGCCGCGCACCGTTCGGACGGCTTCTTCAACCAGAGCTGAGGCAGGGCCGCTCGCCGGCCCTGCCTCCGCGTGAGGTCCTCCGCGGCCGGGCCTACCGGAACGCGTCGATTCCGGTGAGCGCCTTGCCCAGCACGAGCTGGTGCATTTCGACGGTGCCCTCATAGGTGAGCACCGATTCCAGGTTCGTCGCGTGCCGCATCACCGGGTATGCGAGCGAGATCCCGTTGGCACCGAGGATCGTACGGGCCGTACGGCAGATGTCGATGGCCTCGCGGACGTTGTTGAGCTTGCCGAAGCTGACCTGCTCGGGACGCAGGCGGCCGGCGTCCATGCGCCGCCCCAGATGATGGGCGAGCAGAATCCCCTTGTGCAGTTCGACCGCCATGTCGGCGAGCTTGGCCTGGGTCAGCTGGAACCCGCCGATGGGCCGCCCGAACTGCTCCCGCGACTTCGCGTAGTCGACGGCCGCCTCGAACGAGCTCCGCGCGGCGCCCATCGCACCCCAGACGATCCCGTACCGGGCGTGCGACAGACAGCTCAGCGGGCCCTTGAGCCCGGTCACCTCCGGCAGAACGGCGTCGGCGGGCAGCCGTACGTCGTCCATCACCAGTTCGCTGGTGACGGAGGCACGCAGGGACCACTTGTGCTTGATCTCGGGCGCCGAGAAGCCGGCGCTGTCGGTGGGCACGGCGAAGCCGCGGATCCCCTCGTCGGTCCGTGCCCACACCACGGCGACACCGGCCACGGAGCCGTTGGTGATCCACATCTTGCGTCCGTTGAGCACCCAGTCCCCGCCGTCGCGCTTGGCGTACGTGCGCATCGAGCCGGGGTCGGAGCCGATGTCGGGCTCGGTGAGGCCGAAGCAGCCGATGACCTCGCCCGAGGCCATCCGGGGCAGCCACCGCTGCTTCTGCTCCTCGCTGCCGAAGCGGTGGATGGCGTACATGGCGAGCGAGCCCTGCACGGAGACCAGGGAGCGGATTCCGGAATCGGCCGCCTCCAGCTCCAGACAGGCCAGCCCGTACTGCACGGCGCTCGCCCCCGCGCATCCGTAGCCGTCGAGGGACATGCCGAGCGCGCCGATCCCGCCGAGCTCCCGGGCCAGCTCCCGGATGCCGGGCAGCTCACCCTTCTCGTACCAGTCGGCGACGTACGGCAGAACGCGGTCCGCCGCCCAGCCGCGCACCGTGTCCCGGATCGCCAGGTCCTCCGGTTCCAGCAGGTCGTCGAGGCCGAGGGGGTCGGCGGGATCGAAGGGAGGCAACTTCGCGGACGCGGACATGGGGGCACCCTCCAGGAACGATAAAACTAGCACCGCTAGTCTCAACTCCGGGCCGACGCTACGCCGCAGTCTCCCGCACGTCCACCCCGCTTCCCCACCCGCGCACGGGCGACCGCGTCAAGGACAGACTGCCCGCGGACGCCGACGGCGCCCCGCCCCCACGGGCGACGCCCGCCTCTCGAGAGACGCTGCGCCAGTGGTGCGCGGGTGGGAGACCGAAACGGTCACACCGAGACGCGCGACTCCACTGCCTCCCGCGGCGCAGGCACCTCCACGGCCGCCGCCTCGCACTGCATCGCCCGCGGCAACCGCAATGCCATCGCCGCCCCGAGCAGCAGCAGCCCCGCGCTCACCAGCAGCGTCACATGCAGCCCGTGCACGAAGGAGTGGCGCGCCGCGTGCCGCAGGGCGTCCCCGGCCGGCCCGCCGAGCTGCGCCGCCACCTCGTACGCCTCGCCCAGGGAGTGGCCCGCCGCGGTGGACGCCGTCGTGGGTACCCCGGGTACGCCG
Organism: Streptomyces malachitofuscus; assembly: GCF_055571035.1. NCBI lineage: Bacteria > Bacillati > Actinomycetota > Actinomycetes > Kitasatosporales > Streptomycetaceae > Streptomyces > Streptomyces malachitofuscus. The sequence continues at coordinate 354,466 of NZ_JBVIGA010000004.1, forward strand.
GCGAGGCCGGGCGCGTAGGCCGCGTTCATGACGCTGCCCAGGAGCGCGATCCCTATCCCGGCGCCCAGCTGGTACGAGGTCTCGCCGATCGCGGCCGCCCCGCCCGCCTGTTCCGGCGGCGCCTCGCTGAGCATCGACTCGTACGCGCCGAACAGCGTGGTCTCCAGGCCGAAGCCCAGCAGAACGAAGCCGGTGAGCAGCAGCGGGGCGTTGTCCTGCCCGCCCATCGAGGTCAGCAGCACCACCGCGCCGGCCGTCAGACAGAAGCCCGCGCAGACCATGCGGCGCGGGCCGAACCTGCGCAGCATGCGCGCGCCCGCCAGTCCCGCCGCCATCGCCGCGATCGTCAGCGGCAGCAGGCGCAGCCCGGTCTCCAGCGGGGAGAGGCCCAGGACGAGCTGGAGGTACTGCGCCGCGATCAGTTCCAGACCCACCAGGGCGAGCATCGCCAGCACGATGCAGCCCACCGACGTGCTGAACGCCGGACGGGCGAACATCCGCAGGTCGACCAGGGGATGCGACCGGCGCCGCTGCCGGCGCACGAAGGCGGTGAGCAGTCCGGCGCCGAGCACCAGCGGCAGCACCGTCCACACGCCCGCGACGGACTCCCCGCCGCCGAGCCGCTTCACACCGAGGACCAGCGCGAAGAGTCCGACGGCGGCCATCAGCGCGCCGGCCACGTCCCAGGGACCGTTGCCGTCGCCCTTCGACTCCGGCAGCAGGAGCCGCCCCACCGGCAGGCTGACCAGCATCAGCGGGATGTTGACCAGGAACACCGAGCCCCACCAGAAGTGCTCCAGCAGGAAGCCGCCGAGCAGGGGTCCGACCGCGGCGCCCACCGCGGCGACCGCGCTCCAGAGGCCGATGGCGAGCGCCCGCTCGCGCCGGTCCGGGAAGACCTGACGCAGGATCGACAGGGTGGCCGGCATGATCATGGCGCCGCCGACGCCGAGCAGTGCCCGCGCCACGATCAGCACCTGGGCGTTGTCCGCGAGGGCCGCCATGCCGGAGGCGACGCCGAACAGGGCGTAGCCGAGGAGAAGCACACGTCTGCGGCCGACCCGGTCACCCAGGGTGCCGAAGAGGATCAGCAGCGAGGCGCAGACCAAGGGGTAGGCGTCAACGATCCAGAGCAGCTCCACCGCGCCGGGCCTGAGGTCCTCGGTGACGGCGGGGACCGCCACGTGCAGCACGGTGGCGTCGACGGCGACCAGCAGCAGGCTGACGCAGAGGACGACGAGCACCACCCAGCGGTTGGCACCGGCCCCGGCCGCCCGACGGCGCAGCGCGGCGGCGGCCGTGGTCGTCCCGGACATGTACACGTACCTCCCAGATGTTCCCTCGCGCTCGGCGGGCTCACGGGGTGGGGGACTCCCCCGCGACTCGGCCGGAGAGGAGCGGTGTCTCCGGCCCGCGCAACGAACGGCGAGTGACACGTCAGAGTACGCCAGTGGACGCGGAGGTCGAGTGGCGGACCTCTCACAGCACCGGCCGATCGGTGTGGCGTACAGCACTTCCCCTCGTCCGATTCACACGCTCCGGAGGGCGGGCCGGTTCCGGGCCGGGTCGATAATCGGGCCCGTGACCGATCTCGAGACGCGCGCCGCACCGGCCCGCCCCGGAGCACTGCGCCGGGCCGCACCGGCGCTCCTCGGGTACGCCGCCGTGCGCGCCCTGGGCCTGCTCGTGCTCTTTCTGTGGAGCGAGGCGCGCGGCAAGAGCGCCTACACCTTGCTGACCGCCCGCTGGGACGCGCTCTGGTACACGCGGGTCGCCGAGCTGGGGTACGGCTACGAGGTACGGCTGCCGGGCGGTGACGTGCACTCCAACCTGGCGTTCTTCCCCCTCCTGCCGTGGCTGGAGCGGCTGGTGGCGGAGGTGTCGCCGCTGTCGTACGCCGACGGGGGGTTCCTCGTCTCCGTGCTCGCCTCGCTGGCCGCGGCCTGGGGCGTCTTCGCCGTGGCGGACCATGTGTACGGGCGGCGGGCCGGGGTGTACGCGGTGCTGCTGTGGGCGGTGCTGCCGGTCGGGATCGTGCAGTCGATGGCGTACAGCGAGTCCCTGTTCACCGCGCTCGCCGCGTGGTCGCTGTACGCCGTGCTGACGGGCCGCTGGGTGACGGCGGGTGTTCTGGCGTGCCTGGCGGGACTGACCCGGCCGGTGGGGCTCGCGGTGGTCGCGGCGGTGTGGGCGGCGGCCGTCGTCTCGTTCCTGCGGGAACGCGCCGGTTCCGCACGCGGGGACACCTCTTTCGTGCGGCGTGGCAGCGCGGGAGCGTCGGACGGCGCGCGGGTGGATGAGAGCGCCGATCCGGCCGCGGCCGCCCCGCGCGTGCGCACCTCGGACGGCGCCCCTGGCATCCCGGGCGCCCTGGGCGTGCGCCCGCGCCGGATCCTCGGCATGCTGCTCGCGCCCCTGGGAGCCGCCGGTTACGTTCTGTGGGTGGGGCACCGGACGGGCAAGGGTCCGCTGGGATATCTCGATGTGCAGGCCGGGTGGCGGAACGGGTTCGACGGCGGTTACGCCTTCGCCCGCTTCGTCGCCGCCAAGCTCACGTCGTTCCCGTCCGCCCTGGCGGGCCTCGGGCTGATCCTCGGGGTCTGCCTCGTGGTGTGGCTGTACCTGGCCGGCGTACGGCAGCGGCAACCGCTCCCCCTGCTCGTGTACACCGGTGTCGTCACCGCGCTCGCCCTGTGCGCGTCGAGCTACTTCGGCTCCAAGCCCCGGCTGCTGCTGCCCGCGTTTCCCCTGCTCCTGCCGCTCGCCCTGGCCCTGGCCCGGCAGCGCGCGCCCCGGCCGGCGCTGGTGGTGGCAGCCGTCGCGGTGGCCTCGGCGGTGTACGGCGCCTTCTGGCTGAACGGCTCCGGCCCGCCCTGATCCCCGGCCCGCCCGGGCGGCCGATGAGCGGCGGGGAAATTCCGCACCAGGCCCCGGTGAACGAATTCAAAAGCGCGAAAAAACCGCCGCCCCGAACGATCGAGGGAATTGAAGGCCACGGCCCGGATTCGCCGGAAAAGGAGATCCTTCTGAGAGGAATCCCACATCACATCGTCATCACAAAGACGCTGATTCGTCGGGGTTCCGCGCTCACTCGCTGTAACGTCGATTGGGTGCGTACCGAACGGAACCACACCCGTCTGGACCGGGTGTTCGCGAGGCTGGACCGAGAGCCGGAACGACCGGCTCTCATCGGCATGCCGCGAATGAGCCGGCACCGGATGGTGCTCTTCGGCGCCACCCTGGCCTTCTACGTGGCGATCGTGTGGGCCGTAGTGATCACCTCCTGGCTGGTCCGGCTGGACTGGCAGGTGATGTTCTTCCGCCCCTACCAGCAGTGGCCGGAGCTCCACGCCTTCGTCGACTACTACGTGGTGCTCGGCCAGCGCGGCCCGACCGCCGTGATGGTCGCGGCCTGGCTGGGCTGGCGGTCCTGGCGGCAGCACACACTGCGTCCGCTGCTCGCTCTCGGCGTCTCCCTGCTGCTGCTCAACGTCACCGTGGGTGCCGCGAAGTACGGCATGGGGCGCCTCGGACCGCACTACGCGACCGAGATCGGCTCCAACGAGATGTGGCTCGGCGGCGATATATTTCCCAGCGGCCACACCGCCAACGCCGTGGTGACCTGGGGAATCCTGGCCTATCTGGCCTCCACCCCGAGAGCACGCCGCTGGCTGTCCGCGCTGTCCGCGGTGACCTCGCTCGGTGTGGGGCTGTCCACCGTCTACATCGGGACGCACTGGCTGAGTGACGTGGTCCTCGGATGGGCGGCGGGCCTGCTGATCCTGCTCGCGCTGCCCTGGTTCGAGCCGATGATCGCGCGTATCGAGACCCGTGTCTTCGCCCTGCGCGACCGCTTGCGGGCCCGCCGGGGCCGTACCGTGGCGGCGGGCCCGGTCGGGCGACCCGTCGTGCTCGAGCCGCTCACCGGCCGCACGGACCAGGCCCCCGAACCGGTCGCGGCGGGCCGTCCGTCCCGTTCGCCGGTGTATCTGGCGCCCGGCCCGCACACCACCCGCGCGGAGCGCTCCCCGGTCACCCCGGCGGGCAGCCGCCGTCCGCCGCACCCGGAGCGTCACCCGCGCGGTACGACGTCGGCGACCCGTCCCTGACGGCCGGGCTCAGCCCTTCCAGGCACGGGCCACCCGGCCGTCCTTCACCTCGAAGTTCAGCCGGCCCACGCGGTACTCCATGGTGATGATCGTCCCCGGAGCCAGCGCCCGCACCGTCGACCAGCCGCGTTCGCGCGCGAGGTGTTCGGCCCGGTCGGCGGCGAGGCCGACATAGGTGTCCGGGCTGTCGTGGGGCTCCGCGGGGGGTGTCGGAATGGATGCCATACGGCCACGCTATGCCCTGGCCCGTGACCGGGGAAGTCCGCACCGGGAACGCGGCGACGGTCCCCCGGCGGTCACACTTGTGTCACAGGATCACGACAGACGTTCATGCCGGTGACCTTCACCCGGATGGGCGGTTCAGTACGCCTTCCGAAGTATTCGAACGTAATTCCCGCGTGTCACACCGCCTTCGCCATAAACCCCGGCGGAAAGTGCCGGGGGAAGCGCTCCCGGACCCCGTTCCTTTTCCCCTCCGCGTATGACCACGGAAACCCGTGCGCACAAAAAGTACTCGTCCTCATCACTGATCCGCCACGCCCTCTGTCGCAGTGCGTGGGGAGACGAGCATCATGGCGTGGGCCCGGGGTACATGTGGCGCGGGCTCCGGCGGGCCCGGCGCGCGACGAGCGAAGGGGCGAGCGATGGGGACGCAGACCGTTCGGGCGACGGACCGGCCGGCGCGCCCGCACCGGCAACGGCGCGGGCGGGTGGTGATCGACTGGCTGACCACCACCGACCACAAGAAGATCGGCCATCTCTATCTGGTCACGTCGTTCGTGTTCTTCCTGATCGCCGGCGTCATGGCGCTGGTGATGCGTGCCGAGTTGGCCCGTCCGGGACTGCAGATCGTGGACAACCAGCAGTTCAACCAGCTGTTCACGATGCACGGCACGATCATGCTGCTGCTGTTCGCGACGCCCAGCTTCGCGGGATTCGCCAACGAACTGATGCCGCTGCAGATCGGCGCGCCCGATGTGGCCTTCCCCCGGCTCAACATGTTCTCGTACTGGCTGTTCCTCTTCGGCGGGCTGATCGTCCTCGGGTCGCTGGTGGTGACCGGGGGGCCGGCCGCGTACGGCTGGTTCGCCTACGCGCCGCTGAACAGCGTGCAGTACTCCCCCGGCCTCGGCCCCGACCTGTGGATCATGGGGCTCGCGCTGTCCGGCTTCGGCACAATCCTCGGCGCGGTCAACTTCATCACGACCATCATCGGGATGCGCGCCCCCGGGATGACGATGTTCCGGATGCCGCTGTTCACCTGGAACACGCTGTTCACGTCCATCCTGATCCTGCTGGCGTTCCCGGTGCTCGCGGCGGCGCTCCTGGTGCTGGAGGCGGACCGGCGGTTCGGCTCACAGGTCTTCGAGGCCGCCCACGGCGGGGCGCTGCTGTGGCAGCACCTGTTCTGGTTCTTCGGCCATCCCGAGGTCTACATCATCGCGCTGCCGTTCTTCGGCATCGTCACGGAGATCATTCCGGTCTTCAGCCGCAAGCCGCTGTTCGGCTATCTGACGCTGGTGGGCGCCACCATGGCCATCACCGGCCTGTCGGTCGTGGTGTGGGCGCACCACATGTTCGCCACGGGCGCGGTGCTGCTGCCGTTCTTCTCCTTCATGAGCTTCCTGATCGCGGTGCCGACGGGCGTGAAGTTCTTCAACTGGACCGGCACCATGATCAAGGGCTCGCTGTCCTTCGAGACACCCATGCTGTGGGCCACCGGCTTCCTGGTGTCCTTCCTGTTCGGCGGGCTGACCGGGGTGCTGCTGGCGTCGCCGCCCCTGGACTTCCATGTGACGGACTCGTACTTCGTGGTGGCGCACTTCCACTACGTCGTCTTCGGCACCGTCGTCTTCGCGACCTTCGCCGGGTTCTACTTCTGGTGGCCCAAGTTCACCGGGAAGATGCTCGACGAACGGCTCGGCAAGATCCAGTTCTGGACGCTGTTCATCGGCTTCCACGCCACGTTCCTGGTACAGCACTGGCTGGGCGCCGAGGGCATGCCGCGCCGCTACGCGGACTATCTGGCGGCGGACGGCTTCACCGCGCTCAACACCGTCTCGACCATCGGCGCCTTCCTCCTGGGCCTGTCCACGCTGCCGTTCCTCTACAACGTCTGGAAGACCGCCAAGTACGGCACGAAGGTCGAGGTCGACGATCCGTGGGGCTACGGCCGCTCCCTGGAGTGGGCGACCTCGTGTCCGCCGCCGCGGCACAACTTCACGACCCTGCCCCGGGTCCGTTCGGAGTCGCCGGCGTTCGACCTGCACCATCCCGAGTACGCGGCCCTGACGTCCCAGCCCGAGCCAAGGACCGAGCAAGCCGGTCGTGAGCGGCCCTGACCGCGTCGATCAGCTCGACCGGTTCCAGCACCTCGAAGTCGAAACCCAGCAGCATCACATGGATGACCATGACGTCCAGGCTCGCGGCCCCCGTCCGCAGCAGGCAGCTGTCCGGGCCCTCCGCCTCGAGCGTCCCCGTGGAGGGCGAGATGTGCTCGGCCGCCTCCTCCAGCGGCACCAGCAGGCGGATCACGGCGTGTGCGGCGTACGCACGGGTGGAGACACCCCGGGAGACATAGGCGGCGAGGTCGTCGGCGGGAGGCTCGCGCGGGACGAAACGCGGCCCGTGCGGCGGCCTGGGCGTGATGCGGTCCGCGCGGAAGGTGCGCCAGTCCTCGCGGTCGAGATCCCAGGCGACCAGGTACCAGCGGCGCTCGGAACACACCAGGCGGTGCGGTTCGACGGTGCGCCGGGTGGGCGTGCCGTCGTGCCCCCGGTACTCGAAGCGCAGCCGCTCGGCGTCCCGGCAGAGGTGGGCCAGCTCGGTCAGCACGGCGGGGTCGACGGCGTCCGCGCCGGGGCCGCGCAGCATCGGCACGGTGAAGGCGTTCAGGGCGCCCACGCGGCGGCGCAGCCGGTTCGGAAGCACCTGTTCCAGCTTGGCCAGGGCCCGTACGGAGGTCTCGCCGATGCCCTCGACGCCCTGTCCGGCGGCGGTGCGCAGCCCGACGGCGACGGCCACGGCCTCCTCGTCGTCCAGCAGCAGCGGCGGCAGTTCCGCGCCCGCGCCCAGTTGGTAGCCGCCGCCGGTGCCCGGGCTGGCGTTGACGGGATAGCCGAGTTCGCGGAGCCGGTCCACGTCCCGGCGCACGGTGCGGGCGCTGACCCCGAGCCGTCCGGCCAGATCGGCGCCGGACCACTCGCGGTGGGCCTGGAGCAGGGACAGCAGACGCAGCAGACGTGCCGAGGTCTCCAACATGGCGGCGAGTCTGCCAGGCCCTGCGGACGGCTTCTGTCCTCAAGGGTGCCCGGGGAGCGGGAATCAGGGCTCGTAGGCGAGCTGCGGCACCCGGAAGCAGGTGCGGTTCATGTCGCCCTGGGTGACCCAGCCCTCCCCGTCGCGCCAACGGGCCACGGACAGACAGGTCGTGCCGGTCTCCGGCGGCTCGGGGGACGGGGTGAACGAGACGGGGAGCAGCAGTCCGCCCGCGGTGTAGCCGTCGGCGCGGTTCACGTAGGCGTCGACGCACGCGCGTGTGATGCCGGTGCGGGCGCAGGACGTCGCCGCGTCGGTGAACCAGCGGGCTGCGGCCCAGCCCTCCAGCTGCCACTGGGAGTGCGTCCTGAGGTCCTCGGTGGCGTCGCGGAACGCCCGTACGGCCTCGTGACCGGTGTCCTCGTAGTTGCGGCTGGAGCCGGTCGCCCACAGGGCGTTGCGGCAGCGGGGGGCGTCCTTGTAGTCCTCGGCGACGGTGGACGTCCAGTTCTGCACGTTGGTGACCTTGGCGGTGACCTGTGCGCCGACCTCGTCCATGGCCTCGCAGAGGCGGGCGTTGCCATGGCCGTCGATGGCGTCGAAGACCAGGTCGGCGCCCTGTTCCTTCAGATCGGCGGCCACCGCGCGGAAGTTGGGCAGCGCGAAGTCGACCTGTTCGGTGACCACCTCGTACCCCTCGGCCTCGAGGCCCCGTTCGACGAGACGGGCGTAGGCGGCGGACGCGGACTGGTTGTAGGAGACGACGGCGGCGGTGCGGGCGCCATGCTCGCGTTGGAAGTAGCGGTAGACCTCGGTGCCGCCGTACAGCGTGCCGTCCCAGCCGGTGGTGCCGTTCCTGGGGGCGTCGCTGCCGTAGATGCTGTAGAGGTGCGGGTAGGTGTCGTAGGCGGTCCCGATGGGCTGCCCGCCGATGTCGGGAACGCCCGCGCGGGAGACCCGGGAGGCACCCGCGTAGTCCAGGGCGGTGGTGGCCACCAGGGCGACGACCTTCTCCTCGTCGACCAGCTTGTGCACGCACTCGTTGTTGCCGACGCCGCTGCCCCCGTCGTCGCACAGCCGCACCTCGACGCGGCGGCCGTCGATGCCGCCGCGCTCGTTGAGCCGGTCGAACCAGGCCCGGGCGCCGTCGCGCGGGCCGGTGAAGGCGCTGCCGCCGACCGGGCTGGTGGCGCTGGTGACGATGCCGACCCGGACGGGCTCGCCCGTGTCCCGGATGGACGCGGGCGGGCGGCGGTCCCCGCCCTCGAAGTCGCTCTCCGGCAACCGGCTGCCGCACGCCGCGGTCAGGGCCAGCAGCAGGGCCGCGGCGAGTGCGCTAGCAGCCCGGGACGTTCGGCGTCGAGCCATCGCCGCTCAGTTGCACCAGAGCGCACAGGGACTTGACGGACACCTTCCAGGTGCCGTCCTGCTCGACGGCGGTTCCGGAGGCGTCCGGCAGGGCGGTGGCGCCCTTGAGGGTCAGGGCGAAGGACACGTCCGCCTCGGTCGGCGAGGTGAACGCGATCTCGGTGACCTGCGCCTGCACCTGGCCGACCCGTTCGTCACCGCTGAACCCCTCGAGGACGGGGCCCATCATGTCGCCGTTCTCCAGGAGGGTCTTCTTCTCGTCCAGGGAGGTCTCGGGGCTGAAGAACTTCTCCCAGTTCTGCCGGATCTCCTGCTCGGCCGCCGCGCGGTCCGCGGGCGCGGTGCCCGGTGCGCTCGTCGTACGGTCCGCCGGAGTCGTCGGCGGCGGGCTCTCACCGCCGCCGCTGTCGTCGCTGCATGCCGCGAGGACCGGCCCGAGGACCACCAGCAGGGCGGCGGTGAACGCCGTGCCCCGCCCCGCCCGTGGGCCACGTCCCCTCTTCGCGTTCCCCCGCGTGAGGTCGCTGCCGAGAACCATCTGGCTCACCAATCGGGTGTCGGTCCGGGCCATGTCCGCCCGGTGCTTTCAGGGTCAGCTCCCAGGGGGCATAGTGCAAGCCATCGGCTGACATGGACAGGCACACGGACGGACCCCCGAGGGGTGGGAGCCATGACGCGGACAGCCCGGCTGCGGACCGCCCATCCCGCGCTGTGGGCGGGCTGGGCCGCACTCGCCGTGGGTGCGGTGCTGTGCGTGCTCGGCTGGTACGGGATCTCGGGTGAGCGTTACGCCGAACGGCAGCTGCCCTACCTGGCCTCCTGCACCGTCCCCGGGGCCGCGCTGATCGTCGCCGGTGCGGTGCTGCTCGCCCACGGCCGGGGCGCCGTCGCCGCCCTGCGCGTGGAGGAGCTGTACGACCTGCTGGTCGCCGCCGAGCCGGCCGACGCCGACGCGTCCGCCCGGCCGGCCGGTGCGCCCGTCGCGGTCGGCCGGGAGATGCTGATGGTGCCGGGCGGGACGCTGTGGCACCGCGCGGACTGCCCGCTGGTCGCGGGGAAGGCGGAGGCGGTACCGGTGGACGGCAAGCTGATCGCGAGCGGTGAGCTGGGGCCGTGCCCGATCTGCGAGCCCGCCGACGGGACCGGCTGACGTCGGCCGCCGATGTCCTCCCTGACGTACGACCTCACGCTGGCCGGCCTCTCGGTGGGTGCCGCCGCGGCGCTCACCGGGATCGGTCTGATCGTGACGTACCGGGCGACCGGGGTGCTCAACTTCGCGCACGGGGCGATCGCCATGGTGTGCGCGTATGTGCTGCGCGCCCTGGTGGTCGACGGGGGCTGGCCGCTGTGGTGGGCCGCGGCGCTGACCCTGCTGGTCGTGGCGCCCGGCATCGGGGTGGTGCTGGAGCGGTTCGTGTTCCGGCCGCTGTCCGTGCGGGGCGGTGACCCGGCGCGGACGCTGGTGGCGTCCATCGGCGTGTTCGTGCTGCTGGTGGGCGGCGCGGCCCTGGTGTGGGGGCAGGGCGCGCGGGACGACGCTCCGGTGCTGGTGGCGGCCGAGCCGTGGGGGCCGCTGGCGGTGGTGGCGGTGCTGGCCGTGGGGGCCGGGACGGTGATCCGCCGGACGCGGTTCGGGCGGGAGCTGCGGGCCGTGGTGGACGACCGGCAGCTGGCCGTGCTCGCCGGTGTCGACGCGGACCGGGTGGCGGCGGCCGGCTGGGCCTTCGGCTCGTTCACGGCCGGTCTGACCGGGGTGCTGCTGGCGCCGTACGTACGGCTCGACCCGTACGGGCTGCCGCTGCTCGTGATGGAGGTGGTGGCGGTCGCGGTCGCCGCGCGGATGCGCGGTCTGACGGTGGCGGTGGTCGTGGCGCTGGGCATCGGGGTGGCGCAGAGTCAGCTGACCCGGCTGCACCCGTCCGGGTGGGGCGAGCCGCTGCTCCAGGCGGTCGGCGCCAACCTCTTCGTGGTGGCGCTGCTGTTCGCCGCGCTGGTGCTGCCCGGCGTCGGCACGCGCGACGCCCTTCCGCGCGCGGCCGGCGCACGGGTGCCGGCGCCGCCGGGCGCCTGGATCGCGGCCGGGGCGCTCTTCCTGCTGCCGCTGGGCTTCGCCGGGGGCGATCTGCAGACGGCGGTGCAGGTGCCGGCGCTGGGGGTGATCCTGTTGTCGCTGGTGGTGGTCACCGGCCGGGGCGGGCAGATCTCGCTCGGGCAGGCGGCGTACGCGGGCCTGGGCGCCCTGTTCACGGCGCTCCTTGCGGCCGGGCGCTTCCCCGGGCTGCCCGCACTTCCGGAGCTGGCCGCGCTGGCGGTGGCGGTCGTCCTGGTCGCGCCGCTCGGCCTGCTGACGGGCTGGCCGGCGATCGGCCGCCGGGGACTGGCCCTGGCCCTGGCGACGTTCGCGGTCGGGGTGGGCGTCAGCCGCTTCGTGTTCGACCAGCCGTACGCCACGTCGGGGCTCTCGCTGGGCCGGCCGGCGGGCTTCGACGGGGACCGCGCGTACTACGTCCTGGAGCTGGTGCTGCTGGCGGGTGCGCTGTCGGCGGTCCGGGCGCTGCGCCGGGGCCGCACGGGCCGGGCGCTGGCGGCGATGCGGGACCACGAGGCCGGGGCGCGGGCGGCGGGGGTGCGCGTGCCGTCGCTGAAGCTCTGGGCCTTCGTCTCCGGCGCCGCGCTGGCCGCGCTCGGGGGCGGCATGCTCGGCATGGGGGTGCGCGCCTTCGACCCCGCCGCGTACGACCCCGTGCGGGGCCTGCTCTGGTTCACCGCGGTGGTGGTCCTGGGGGCGGACAGCGCCCTGGGCGCGCTGCTGGGGGCGGCGCTGCTGGTGGGCCTGGACGCGGGTACGCGCGGGGGCGTGGCGGCGGCGGTGATCGGCGTCCTCGCGGTCCTGACGGGCCGTTTCCCGGACGGCCCGTACGAGAGACTGCGGGAACTCGCCCGTCGGCTGCGGCCGACCGGCCGACCGCGACTGACACCGCTGGGCACCCGGGTACGCCACCGTCTGCGCGGCCCGGAGCCCGCGTCGGGCCCCGCCCCGGCCCCCACGGGAGCCACGGCGACGGGCACGGGCCCACGCCCCGGCAGGAGGCCCGCCCTCCGCCTTCACCCCGCCCCTCGACAGCATCCCTCGCCGGGGCATCACCCCTCGGCCCCCCGTCCACCCGGCCCCCCACCGCCCACGGCCGAAACCCACCCCCCGCACACCGCCGACGCACCGGAGCAACGACCCGCCGTCCCCGAACGCCAGGACGACGGAGGGGGCACGACACCAGCACACCACCCCCACGACGACCCGGCCGGCCGGCCCAACAGCACCGGTGAGGCGGCGGAGGAGGGGCCGGGCGGCCGGGGATTCGTGGGGCGGGGCGGGGACGCGGGGGACGAGTCCGGTGGCCGCGGGCCCCGGCCCGACGGGGCAGAAGGCGCCGCCGGGGCCGGGCGGGCACCCGGTGGGGCCGCGGGACGCGGGACAGGAGACGGGACCGCCGAGACCGCAGGACGCAAGGGCACCGCCGGGATGCCGTCCGGCGCGCGGCCGGGCAGTCGGGGGGCGCGGTCCGCGGCGGGGGGTCCGCCTCCCGGGGCGCGCGAAGCCTTCGGGGTTTCCGGGGACGGGACCGCCGTGCCGTTCGTCCTCGAGGCTCGCGGGCTGTATGTGCGTTACGGCGGGTTCAGCGCGCTGGACGGGGTGGACATCGGGGTTCCTGCGGGGCGGGTGACCGCCGTCGTCGGGCCCAACGGGGCAGGGAAGAGCACGTTGTTCCACTGTCTGGCCGGGACCGTGCGGCCCGCGCGGGGGGCCGTTCTGCTCGGGGGGCGGGACATCACCCGGCTCTCCGCACAGGCCCGCACCCGGCTCGGTGTCGCGCGGACGTTCCAGCAGTTGGCGGTCTTCCCGACGCTCACCGTGGCCGACAACGTGCGGGTGGGCGCCGAGCAGGGCCGTCCGGACCATCCCGGCGTGGTGGAACGGATGCTGCGGCTCTTCGGACTGGACGGACCGGCCCGGGCCCTGCCAGCCGCCGGCCTGCCCACCGGGGCGCTGCGCCGGGTGGAGCTCGCCCGGGCCCTCGCCACCGCCCCGCGCGTGCTGCTGCTCGACGAACCCGCCGCCGGGCTGGACACCGCCGAGATCGCCGCGCTGGCCCGGATCCTCAAGGCGCTGGCCGCCGACGGCACGGCGCTCCTGGTCGTCGAGCACGACCTCGACCTGGTCGCCGACCTCGCCGACGTCGTCCATGTGATGACGGCCGGCCGGATCGTCGCCTCGGGGCCTCCGGGGCGCGTCCTGGACACCCTCGGGGAGGCGACCGGACCGTGACCGGCGTCTCCCTGCGCGACGCGCGCGTGCGCTACGGCCCGCTGGAGGCCCTGCACGGCGTCGGCCTCACCGCCCCGGGCCCCGGCCTCACCGTGCTGCTGGGCCGCAACGGCTCCGGGCGTTCGACCGTGCTGCGGGCACTCGCCGGTGCCGTGCCGCTCTCCGGCGGGTCGGTGTGGTGGGACGGGCAGGACGTGACGGACGTACCGGCGTACGAGCGGGCCCGGCGCGGGCTGTGCCTGGTGCCGGAGCGGCGGGCGGTGTTCGGCACTCTCACCGTGCGCGAGAACCTCGCCCTCACCGCCTCCGATCCGACGCCCGCGCTCGACGCCTACCCACGGCTGGAGCCGTTGATGGAGCGTCGGGCCGGCACGCTCTCCGGCGGTGAGCAGCGCATGCTGGCCCTGTCCCGGGTGTGGCTGGCACGCCCCCGCGTGGTGCTCGTCGACGAGCCCGCCCAGGGCATGTCGGCGGCGGTGGCCGCCCGCACATACGCGCTCCTCGCCGCGCTCGACGCGTGCGTGGTCGTCGCCGAGCAGCGGCTGCCGCCCGCCCTGCACGGACGCCGCGCCTTCGTGTACGAGCTGCGCCGGGGCTCGGTGGTGTTCGCCGGGGAGGCGGGCGAACTCCGCCGGTCGCGCCCTCCGTAGCGCCGCCGCGGGGCCCCGTCCGGGCGGCCGGACGAGGCCCCGTGTCCCGGGCGAAGGGAGCTGCTCAGATCTCGAGCCGCTGCCCGGGCACGATCATGTCGGGGTCCCCTCCGATGACGGACCTGTTGGCCTCATGGAGCCGCTGCCAGGTCGTGCCGTGCCGCGCGGCGATCCCGCTCAGCGTGTCCCCCGCGCGGACGGTGTAGTCGCCGCGGGACGTCCCCCGGTCCGTGTGCCCGGCCGAACGGCCCGCAGCGGCGGACGGGTTCGACGACTTGGCCGGTGCCGAGGGCTTCGCGGGCGCCTGCTCCGCGGTCACCGGGTCCGCGCCGGGCGCGCCGCCCGACGCCCCCGCGCGGGCCGAACAGGTCGGCCAGGCGCCCCACCCCTGGGCGCGCTGCACCTTCGTGGCGACCGCGATCTGCTGGGACTCGGTGGCCCGGTCGGCGGTGGACGCGTAGGCCGTGCCGCCGTAGGCGCGCCAGGTGGAGGCGGAGAACTGGAGTCCGCCGTAGTAGCCGTTGCCGGTGTTGATGTGCCAGTCGCCGCCGCTCTCGCACTGTGCGATGCGGTCCCACACTCCGCTGTCCGCCGCCGTGGCACTGCCGGTCGCCGCCAGCAGTCCCAGGGGCGCGAGCAGTGCCGCTCCGGCCAGGACGGTCGCCGTACGGGTCCTGCGGACGTGGTCGCGGGTGTTATCGGCACATTCGGACATGTAGGTCCTTCCCGAAGGACTCGGGGCTCCCGAGGGCGGAACGCGCTCACCACGCCATGGGGCGTGTGAGCCGCGCTCGCCCCGTCCGCTGCGGGTCGTACGGTGGTGCGGTTCGGTGCGGTCGGCGGACGTACCCGAGCGGTGCTCGCTGCACACGGCGGAGGAATCTAAGGAGCCTCCGCGCCCCGGATCAACCAATGCCTCGTCGTGCCAGGCCAGTTGGCCCTTACCCCGGGTATCGGCGATTTCCGGCCACCCACTTCATTCCTTGATTTCCGGATTTGTCGACCAGGGCAGGGCTCATCCTGTGAGCCACTTCACCCGTCCAACAGCTCTGCGCCCGCACGCAGTTGACGATGAGTGCCCGATTCCGCACCAGACGTGACCGTGCGCGCTGGATGGTTCGATTCCGTTCGCCCTGGGGCGTGACTCCCGCCACAGATCGCCCGTTGTCTTCTTCATGAGCCGGGGACCCACCCGGACCACGGGCCGGGAGCCACCCGGTCTCGCCACGCACGCATCCCGAGGGAGCCACCCGTGCCGCGCATGCTCGACGTCAGCGACGAGGTACGCGCCGAGATCGGCGACGAAGAAGCAGCCCGCCTGCTCGCCGGAGAGTCCGCCCCGGGCAGTTACGACTGCACCTCCTGCCGCACCCCGGGCGACCCGGAGCAGGAGCGCACCAGCACCGTTCTGTTCATCGGGGACGAGACCGCCGTGCTCGCCTTCGCCCACTCCACCTGCCTGCCCTCACAGGTCGTCCAGGTCACCGAGGAGCAGCTCCAGGGTGCCGTGCGGGCCATCGGCGGCGCTCCGGAGCCGGAGCCCGCGAAGGTCACCCCGGAACAGGCCGTGCTCGGGGTGACCAGCGGACTGGTCCTGATCGCCGGGGAGTTGCACCCGGCACTGGTCGTCGAGCCGACGGCGCCGGTCGCCCGGCCCGGCTCGCTCGGGGCCGGTGACGACTTCCTGCCGCTGCTCATCGAACAGGGCTTCATGCCCCTGACCGAGCTGGCGGCCGTACCTCCGGTCCTGCACGGATGGTCGGTGCTGCTCGCGGCCGGCCAGCTGCACGCCGTGCTCCAGCCGAACCCGACCGGCGGCCGTCCGGTGGCCTGGTGGCAGGCCCACCAGCCGCTCCAGGTCACCGACGGCTGGCGGTCGGCCGCGAACAAGCACCAGCAGGTGCTGATGTTCGCCGCCCCGGTCGGCTCGATCGGCCGTCAGCCGCGCGAGGACCTGCTGCGCGACGCGCTGGACAAGGCGGCGGCGAACGGCAAGCTGGTTGCCGCCGCGCTGCCGCTCGCCGGCATCTGACCGGCCCGCCGCGGCGCGGCCGGACCGGCCGGGGCACGACCTCCGCGTAACCGGCGAAAGCCCCAAAAGGGCCGCATCCCTTGGTGGGCGGGGTCGTTTGGACATACGTGCACGCATATGACGTTCCCCGCCGCCAGTCCCTCGCCTCGGTCCCCGCACCCGTACGCCCGGCGCAGGACTCCCGGAGCGGCCACTCGGCCACGCCGATCTACGACGCCCTCTACACCGAGTACGTCAAGTCCTTCCGTTCGCTGCCGGGCGACCGCAGCGGCGAGGAAGAGCTGGGCTTCACCGCCTTCGGGAACATCCCGCACAGTACGGGTTCGTACGGCGGCCACAGCCCCGGATCGTTCGGCGCCTCCCTGGTGAGCGGCGCGTACGGCGCCTACAACGCCCATGGCGCGGAGGCGGGCGACGCGCGGCCGCCGCAGTGGCAGCGGGTCGGCACGGTCGGCCGGGACACCTCGGGGATGCACCACGTCCCGGCCGGACTGCCCCCGGCCCCGCGCAGAGGCGCCTGACCGGCACGGCCAAGGGGCGGTCCCCGACGGGACCGCCCCTTCGCCCTGTCCGTCGTGCGCTACTTCTTCCTGCCCCGCTTCTCCCGCACCCGCACGGAGATGTGGATCGGCGTCCCCTCGAAGCCGAACTCCTCGCGCAGACGGCGCTCGATGAAGCGCCGGTAGCCCGCCTCGATGAAGCCGGAGGCGAACAGGACGAACCGCGGCGGCTTGGTGCCCGCCTGGGTGCCGAACAGGATCCTCGGCTGCTTGCCGCCCCGCACGGGGTGCGGGTGGGCGGCGACCAGTTCACCGAGGAAGGCGTTGAGCCTGCCCGTCGGGACCCGGGTCTCCCAGCCCTCCAGGGCCGTCTCGATGGCCGGGACGAGCTTCTCCATGTGCCGGCCGGTGCGCGCCGAGACGTTCACCCGCGGCGCCCACGCGACCTGGCCGAGTTCGGTCTCGATCTCCCGCTCCAGGTAGTAGCGGCGCTCCTCGTCGAGGGTGTCCCACTTGTTGTACGCGAGGACGAGCGCACGGCCCGCCTCGACGGCCATGGTGACGATGCGCTGGTCCTGCACGGAGATGGACTCCGAACCGTCGATGAGGACGACGGCCACCTCGGCCTTCTCGACGGCGGCGGCGGTGCGCAGCGAGGCGTAGTAGTCGGCGCCCTGCTGGAGGTGGACGCGCTTGCGGATGCCCGCCGTGTCCACGAACTTCCAGGTCTTCCCGCCCAGTTCGATGATCTCGTCGACCGGGTCACGGGTGGTGCCGGCGAGTTCGTTGACGACGACCCGCTCCTCGCCCGCGACCTTGTTCAGCAGCGAGGACTTGCCGACGTTGGGGCGGCCGATCAGGGCGACGCGGCGGGGGCCGCCGACCGCGGTGCCGAAGGTCTGCGCCGGGGCCTCCGGGAGGGCCTCCAGGACCTGGTCCAGCATGTCGCCGGTGCCCCGGCCGTGCAGGGCGGAGACCGGGTGCGGCTCGCCCAGGCCCAGGGACCACAGATAGGCCGCGTCGGCCTCGCCGCTCGGGCCGTCCACCTTGTTGGCGCAGAGCACGACCGGCTTCCCGGCCTTGCGCAGCAGCCGGACGACGGCCTCGTCGGTGTCGGTGGCGCCGACCTTGGCGTCCACGACGAAGACGACCGCGTCGGCGGCCTCGATGGCGTACTCCGCCTGGGCGGCCACGGAGGCGTCGATGCCGAGGACGTCCTGCTCCCAGCCGCCGGTGTCGACGACCTTGAAGCGGCGGCCCGCCCACTCGGCCTCGTAGGTGACGCGGTCGCGGGTGACGCCCGGCTTGTCCTCGACGACGGCCTCGCGACGGCCGATGATGCGGTTCACCAGGGTCGACTTGCCGACATTGGGGCGGCCGACGACGGCGAGCACCGGCAGCGGGCCGTGGCCCGCGGCCTCGATGGCGCCCTCGACGTCCTCGAGGTCGAAGCCCTCCTCCGCGGCGAGCTCCATGAACTCCGCGAACTCGGCATCGCCCAGCGCCCCGTGATCGTGCTCGTGCGCACCCTCGTACGCGTCCGAGCCGTCGGGCTGGATGTGGTCGTTCATGAAGTCCGTACCTCGTCGTTCATCGTGGTGATCGGTGGAACCCGCAGACAACGGGGTCCACTACTCGAGTGTGGCCCGGCGCCCGGTGAGGCGCCTGGCGTTTTCCAGGTGCGCGGTGAGCTGCTTCTGGATGCGCTCGGTCGCCTCGTCCAGCGTCTTGCGCGTACGTCTGCCGCTGCCGTCACCCGCTGCGAAGGGGTCGCCGAAGACGACGTCGACCCGCGAGCGCAGCGGAGGCAGCGCCCTTATCAACCGTCCGGGCCGGTCGGAACTTCCCAGCACCGCAACCGGCACGATCGGCGCGCCGCTGCGCACCGCGAAGTACGCGAGGCCGGCGCGCAGGGCCGCGAAGTCGCCCTCGCCCCGGGTGCCCTCCGGGAAGATGCCCAGCACGCCGCCGTTGTCCAGGACGCCCAGCGCCTGTGTGATGGCGGCGCGGTCGGCGGTCGAGCGGTCCACCTTCAGCTGGCCGATGCCCAGCAGAAAGGGGTCGAGCGGGCCGATGAACGCCTCCTTCTTGATCAGGAAGTGCGTCGGCCGGGGCGCCACACCCATGACCATCGGGCCGTCGATGTTGTGGGAGTGGTTGACGGCGAAGATCACCGGACCGCTCGCGGGCACCCGCCAGGCGCCCAGCACACGCGGCTTCCACAGCCCGTACATCAGACCGACGCCGATGCGCCGCCCGACCTCGGCGCCCCGCACCGATGGGACGTCGGTCACTTCCCCGCCCGCTTTTCCTCGACGAGCGTGACGACACACTCGATGACCTGCTGCAGGGTCAGGTCGGTGGTGTCCACCTCGACGGCGTCGCCGGCCTTGGCCAGCGGCGAGGTCTTGCGGCCGGAGTCGGCCGCGTCCCGCTTGATCAGGGCCTCGCGGGTGGTGTGGAGGTCGGCACCCTTGAGCTCGCCGCTGCGGCGGGCGGCACGCGCCTCCGCGGAGGCGGTGAGGAAGATCTTCAGATCGGCGTCGGGCAGCACGGTGGTGCCGATGTCCCGGCCCTCGACGACGATGCCGGTGACGGCGGCGGAGGCGATGGTGCGCTGCAGCTCGGTGATCCGGGCCCGCACCTCGGGCACCGCGCTGACCGCGCTGACCTTGGAGGTGACGTCCTGCTCGCGGATCGGACCGGCCACGTTCACGCCGTCGACGGTGATGGTGGGGTTGCGGGGGTCGGTACCGGAGAGGATCTCGGGCTTGCCGGCGACGGCGGCGATCGCGGAGGGGTCGTCCGTGTCGATGTCGTTGTTCACCATCCACCAGGTGATCGCCCGGTACTGCGCGCCGGTGTCCAGGTAGCTCAGGCCGAGCTGCGCCGCCACGGCCTTCGAGGTGCTCGACTTGCCCGTGCCGGAGGGGCCGTCGATGGCGACAATCACGGGCTGGGCGGCGCCGTTTTCCACGGGGGAACACCTTCCTGGTGCGGTGGTGTGGGGTGTGCGGGGCGCGGACACGCCCCGCACCAGATTACCGGCCCTCCGGAACCCTTCCGACAAGCGGACGATCCGGCCCTTCGGGGGAAGGGCCCCAGGTCGTCACTGGCGGATCGCCCAGCCCCGTTCGCGCAGCCCCGCGGTGAGGACCGGTACCGCCTTGGGCTCCACCATGAGCTGCACCAGACCGGCCTGCTGTCCGGTGGCGTGCTCGATGCGGACGTCCTCGATGTTGACCCCGGCGCGGCCGGCGTCGGCGAAGATGCGGGCCAGCTGGCCGGGCTGGTCGTCGATGAGCACCGCGACGACCTCGTAGACGCGCGGCGCGGAGCCGTGCTTGCCGGGGACGCGGACCTGGCCGGCGTTGCCCCGGCGCAGGACGTCCTGGATGCCGGTGCTGCCCTCCTGGCGCTTGTCCTCGTCGGAGGACTGCAGCGCGCGCAGGGCCCGCACGGTCTCCTCCAGGTCACCGGCGACGTCCGTGAGCAGGTCGGCGACCGGCCCCGGGTTGGCGGACAGGATGTCGATCCACATCCGGGGGTCGGACGCGGCGATCCGCGTCACGTCCCGGATGCCCTGCCCGCACAGCCGTACGGCGGCCTCCTCCGCGTGCTCCAGACGCGCGGCGACCATGCTGGACACCAGGTGGGGCATGTGGGAGACGAGGGCGACGGCCCGGTCGTGGGCGTCGGCGTCCATGACGACGGGCACGGCCCGGCAGTGCGAGACCAGCTCCAGGGCGAGGTTCAGCACCTCGGTGTCGGTGTCCCGGGTGGGGGTGAGCACCCAGGGGCGGCCCTCGAAGAGGTCGCCGCCGGCGGCCAGCGGGCCGGACTTCTCCCGGCCCGACATGGGGTGGGTGCCGAGGTAGGACGACAGGTCCAGCCCGCGTGCCTCGAGCTCGCGGCGCGGTCCGCCCTTGACGCTGGCCACGTCGATGTAGCCGCGCGCCGCGTCGCGCCGCATCGCGTCGGCGAGCACGCCGGCCACGTGGGCGGGAGGGGCGGCGACGATCGCCAGGTCCACCGGGCCCTCGGGCGCCTCGTCCGTGCCGGCGCCGAGCGCGGCGGCCGTGCGGGCCTGCTCCGGGTCGTGGTCGGCGAGGTGGACGACGACGCCCCGCTGGGACAGGGCGAGGGCGGCCGACGTGCCGATGAGTCCGGTGCCGATGACGAGTGCGGTTCTCACTGGGCGATGTCCTTGCGCAGGGCGGCCGCGGCACCGAGGTACACGTGCGCGATGTCGGCGCGGGGCTTGTCGGACTCGATGTGGGCGAGGACCCGGACGACCCTGGGCATGGCGCCGTCGATGTCCAGTTCCTGGGCGCAGATCAGGGGGACGTCGACGATGCCGAGCTTGCGGGCCGCGGCGGCCGGGAAGTCGCTGTGCAGGTCGGGCGTGGCCGTGAACCAGATGCTGATCAGGTCCTCCGTGTGCAGGCCGTTGCGCTCCAGAACGGCGGTGAGCAGCGCGCCGACCTGCTCCTCCATGTGACCGGACTCGTCCCGTTCGAGCTGGACGGCCCCCCGGACCGCGCGTACCGCCACGACGATGCTCCTTGCTGACGTGCGTGTGCTGTTCGGTCGTCCAGCGTAGTCAGACCGCGCGGGGCGGGCCTCGTGCGCTCGCTCGCTGAGACGGTCGAGGTGTGCTTTTCATGATGGTTCACGACGGGTTGCTTGATTTTCGGCGTATTCGGTGCGTTCGGTGCCAGGATGCAGAGACCGCGAACCCCGGGAGTGACGACATGACCCTTCGCACGACGCGCCGCACGGTTCTGCTCGCGACGGGCGCGGCCGCGCTGGCCGCCGGCTGCGGCTCGGACGACGGAGACGGGGGTGGTGGCGGCACCATGTCGGACACCGCCGCTCCGGACGCGCCGGCCGGGCAGGTGCTGGTCTCGACCGTCGACGTGCCGGTGGGCGGGGGCACGGTCCTCGAGGACGAGAAGATCGTCGTCACCCAGCCCGGGGAAGGCGACTTCAAGGCCTTCTCGGCGATCTGCACGCACCAGAACTGTGTCGTGGCCGATGTCGCGGACGGCACCATCAACTGCATCTGCCACGGCAGCCGGTTCCGGATCGCCGACGGCTCGGTGGAGCGGGGCCCGGCGACCAGGCCGCTGCCCGAGGAGCGGATCACGGTGGAGGGAAATTCGATCCGCCGGGCGTGATCCGCCGCGTACGCTCCCGGACATGCGCCCCGAGACCCTGGTCGGCGACCACACCATCTACGCCTGTGTCATGGGCTCCCGTGCCTTCGGTCTGGCCACGGAGGGCAGTGACACCGACCGCCGGGGCGTCTTCCTCGCGCCCACTCCCCTGTTCTGGCGCTTCGAGAAGCCGCCGACGCATGTCGAGGGGCCGGCCGAGGAGCAGTTCAGCTGGGAGCTGGAACGCTTCTGCGAGCTGGCGCTGCGCGGCAACCCCAACATCCTGGAGTGCCTGCACTCCCCGCTGGTGGAGTACGCCGACGCGACCGGCCGTGAGCTGCTGTCCCTGCGCGGCGCCTTCCTCTCCCGCAAGGTCCACGAGACGTTCACGCGGTACGCCCTCGGTCAGCGCCACAAGCTGGACGCCGATGTCCGCTCCCACGGCGCCCCGCGCTGGAAGCACGCCATGCACCTGCTCCGTCTCCTGATCAGCGCCCGCGACCTGCTGCGCACGGGCACCCTCACGATCGACGTGGGCGAGGAGCGCGAGCCCCTGCTCGCGGTCAGGCGCGGCGAGGTCCCCTGGCGTGAGGTGGAGTCCCGGATGACCCGGCTGGCGGAGGAGGGCGCCGAGGCCGCCCGGCGCAGCCCCCTGCCCGAGGAGCCGGACCGCCGCCGCATCGAGGACTTCCTCATCCGCACCCGCCGCGCCTCAGCCCTCGAGGCGGATCCGTACGACGAGGTCGTGCAGGGCGTCGTAGGCGGTGGGGGCGTCGGGCAGGACTGAGGCTGCCTGCGCCTCGTCGAGCACGCCGTGCAGGCGCTCCACCTCGGCCGCCACGCGGGCGCGGTCGACGACGGCCTTCCCGTGCTCGCGCTCGGTCTTGGCGGCGATCAGCTCCGCCAGGCACTCCGGGGCGGCGTCGACCTCACCGGCGAGGGTGGGCAGATGGGGCTGCACCTCGCCCGAGCGCATCAGATGGATGCCGGTGAGCAGCACCCGGAAGGTGTAGAGCAGCGGTTTGAGCTCGCCGGTCCGCTCGAACAGCCGCCACTGGGTCCGCGCGAACCCCCGGTAGTGGTGGGCGTGGTGGCTGGTGAGGACACCGGGGGCGAGCGCGGTCAGTTCCCGGTGGGCGTCGGTGGTGTGGACGACCAGCGGGGACAGCAGCTGCTCCAGCACATAGCCGTTGCGCCGCAGCATCAGGCGGACGAACTTGCGCAGATCGTGCGTGACCAGGTCCATCTCGACGCCGTCCCGGACCCACATCCTGGACCGGGTCTCGTCGGGCTCGCGCAGCCCGACGAGATCGGCGACCGGCAGCAGATGGACGCCCCGCAGGTCCACGTCCGAGTCGCGGGACGGGAAGCCGTACAGGTGGGCGCCGGAGACGGTGGCGAAGAGCACCGGGTCGGGCTGTCCGGCGATCACCGGGCTCAGGTCGAGGTCCAGGGCGTCGATCATCGGTCAAGCGTCCCAGAGCGTGCCCAGCTCCCGCAGCTCGCCCCGGTACTCGATGCGGTCCGCCCATGCGGCGGGCCAGGCGTCCGCACCCAGGTGGGCGCCCGCGAAGGCGCCGGTCAGGCAGGCGATGGAGTCGGAGTCGCCGGCGGTGCAGGCGGCGCGGCGCAGGGCCGTGAGGGGTTCGTCGACGAAGAGGAGGAAGCAGAGCAGGCCGGTCGCCAGGGCCTCCTCCGCGATCCAGCCCTCGCCCGTGGCCAGGCAGGGGTCGGTCTCCGGGGAGACGGTGCGTACGGCCTCCTGGAGGCGTCCCAGGATGTCCAGGCACTCGTCCCAGCCGCGCGCGATGAAGTGCCCGGGGGTGGGGTCCTGGGACCGGGTCCACAGGTCGCCGAGCCAGAACTCGTGGTACCGGGTGCGGTTGTCGTAGGCGTAGGAGCGCAGCAGTCCGACCAGGCCGGTCGGCTCGGCGCCCTCGGCGAGCAGCCGTACGGCGTGGGCGGTGAGGTCGGAGGCGGCCAGCGCGGTGGGGTGGCCGTGGGTGAGGGCCGACTGCAACTGGGCGGCGCCCGCGCGCTGTTCCTCGGTCAGGCCCGGGGCCAGTCCTATGGGCCCGACGCGCATGTTGGCGCCGCAGCCCTTGGAGCCGGTCTGACTGGCGTCCTGCCAGCGGCGCTCCTCGCGGGCCAGCAGGTGACAGGCCTTGAGGCAGGTGTTGCCGGGGGCCCGGTTGTTCTCGGGCGAGCGGTACCACTCCACGAACTCCTCGCGCACCGGCCGCTCCAGCCGCTTCGGGGTGAGCGGCCCGCGGTCCATCGCCGTGCGCAGGCCCCGCCCGAGCGCGAGGGTCATCTGGGTGTCGTCCGTGACGATCGCCGGCTTCGGCAGGTCCATCTCCCGCCAGGGGCCGGTCTTGGCGAGGATCGACGGGACGTCGTTGAACTCGGTGGGGAAGCCCAGCGCGTCCCCGAGGGCGAGGCCGGTGAGCGCGCCTGTCGCGGCGCGCTTGGTGACGGTGGTCGTGGTCATGCGGGGCGTCCTTCCGGGGTCGGCCGGAGCAGCGGTGGGTGGAGGGCGGTGGCGGTGCCCGCGCGGTACAGCGCGGCGGGTTTGCCGCGGCCGCCGGTGAGGCGCGCGGCGCCGGGGACGGCTTCGACGAATCCCGGGGTGGCGAGGACCTTGCGGCGGAAGTTGGGCCGGTCCAGGGCGGTTCCCCAGACGCTCTCGTAGACCTGCTGCAATTCCCCGAGGGTGAACTCGGGCGGGCAGAAGGCCGTGGCGAGGCAGGTGTACTCGAGCTTGCCGCCGACGCGTTCCCGCGCGTCGGCCAGGATCCGGTCGTGGTCGAAGGCGAGCCCCCGCGCGCAGTCGTACGGCGTCCAGCGGGCCCGTGCCGCGTCGCTGCCGGCGTGTGCCTCGGGGGCGTCGGGCAGGAGGGCGGCGAAGGCGACGGAGACGACCCGCATCGGGGGGTCACGGCCGGGTTCGCTGTAGGTCCGCAGCTGCTCCAGGTGCAGCCCGGAGACGTCCGTCAGCCCGGTCTCCTCGCCCAGCTCGCGCCGCGCGGCGCGTTCCGCGGACTCGTCCGGCCGGACGAAGCCTCCGGGCAGCGCCCACTGTCCGGCGTACGGCTCCTCGCCGCGCTCGACGAGCAGCACGTGCAGGGCGCCCGCGCGGAGGGTGAACACGGCGAGGTCGACGGTGACGGCGAAGGGTTCGAAGGCGTGCTTGTCGTAGCCGTCCATGACGGCCTCCACTCCCTTTAATAGTCAGCGTGACCATTAAAGGGGGTGGAGGTGCGGAGGCACAAGCCTTTTAGAGGTCGACCTCCTGCATCAGCATCCCGACCTCGGTGTTGGACAGCCGCCGCAGCCAGCCCGACTTCTGGTCGCCCAGCGTGATCGGACCGAAGGCGGTGCGCACCAGCTTGTCGACCGGGAACCCGGCCTCCGCGAGCATGCGGCGCACGATGTGCTTGCGGCCCTCGTGCAGGGTCACCTCGACGAGGTAGTTCTTGCCGGTCTGCTCGACGACCCGGAAGTGGTCCGCGCGCGCGTAGCCGTCCTCCAGCTGGATGCCGTCCTTGAGCCGCTTGCCCAGGTCGCGCGGGATGGGGCCGACGATGTGCGCGAGATAGGTCTTCTTCACGCCGTACCGGGGGTGGGTCAGCCGGTGCGCCAGCTCGCCGTGGTTGGTGAGCAGGATGACACCCTCGGTCTCGGTGTCGAGCCGGCCGACGTGGAAGAGCCGGGTCTCGCGGTTGGTGACGTAGTCACCCAGGCACTGGCGCCCCTCGGGGTCCTCCATGGTGGACACGACACCGGCGGGCTTGTTCAGCGAGAAGAACTGGTACGACTGCGTGGCGACGGTCAGGCCGTCGACCTTGACCTCGTCCTTCTCCGGGTCGACCCGCTTGCCCTGCTCCAGGACGATCTCACCGTTGACCTCCACCCGAGCCTGCTCGATCAGCTCCTCGCAGGCTCGCCGGGAGCCGTAGCCCGCGCGGGCGAGCACCTTCTGCAGCCGCTCGCCCTCCTGCTCGGCGCCGGGGAAGGTCTTCGGGAGCTTCACGTCCTTCTTGCCCGCGTACCGGTCGCGGTTGCGCTCCTCCATCCGCGTCTCGTACTCACGCGAACGCCCGGGAGCGGTACGGCCGCCGCCCTTCCGGGGCGACGGCTTGGCACCGCCGCGCCCCGACTTCGGGCCGTCCTTGGTGCCCCCGGGACCCACGTCGTAGCGGCGCTCCTCGGGGCGGGGCTTGCGGGGGCGGCCCTGCCCCTGCTTCTGGTCCCTGTTGTTGCCGGCGCCACGGTGGTTACCGCGCCCGCCGCTCTTTCCGCTGCCGCTGCTTCGCATCAAAATTCCGTCGTCGTCGTGTTCGTCGGGGGACCGTCGTCCGGGTCCGGGGCGTCCGGATCGAACGACGGCACGCCTTCCTGTGTCTCGGCCTCGATCGCCTCCGCCTCCGGGAGGAAGGGCGCGAGTTCCGGGAGCTCGTCCAGACCGCGCAGGCCCATCCGCTCCAGGAAGTAGTTCGTCGTCGTGTACAGGATCGCACCTGTTTCGGGTTCCGTGCCCGCCTCCTCGATCAGACCGCGCTGCAGGAGGGTGCGCATCACACCGTCGCAGTTGACTCCGCGGACGGCGGACACACGGCTGCGGCTGACCGGCTGCCGGTAGGCGACGACCGCGAGGGTCTCCAGGGCGGCCTGGGTGAGCCGGGCCTGCTGGCCGTCGAGGACGAAGCGCTCGACGGCCGCGGCGTACTCGGGGCGGGTGTAGAAGCGCCAGCCGCCCGCGACGAGCCGCAGCTCGAAGCCGCGGCCCTGGACGGTGTACTCGTCGGCGAGCGCGCGCAGCGCGTCGGCGACCTGGCGCTTGGGGCGCTCCAGGATCTTCGCCAGGTGCTCCTCGGTCGCGGGCTCGTCCACGACCATGAGGACCGCCTCCAGGGCGGGCCTGAGCTCGAGGTCCGCGACGGTGCGCAGCCCGGCGGGGGTCTCGGTGGTCTCCTCGCTCACGGCCTTCTCTCCTCCTGGGGCTGCTCGGGGGGCCGGTCGAACTCGTCGGTCACCGTCGGCGCGGTGTCCCCGTCCCCGCCGGTCCAGCGCACGGTCAGCTCGCCGAGCGCGGTCTCCTGGTCGAGGGCGACGGCCTTCTCGCGGTACAGCTCCAGGAGGGCGAGGAACCGTGCCACGACGGTGAGCGTGTCGTCCGTGTCGGCGATCAGCTCGCGGAAACCGGCCTCACCGAGCTCCTTGAGCCGCGCGATGACGATCCCGGCCTGTTCCTGCACGCTGACCAGCGGTGCGTGGATGTGGTCGACGTACACCTGCGGCTTGGGCTTCGGCTGCATCGCCTTGACGGCGAGCCGCGCGAAGCCCTCGGCGCCGATGCTGATGACGACCTCGGGCAACAGCTCGGCGTGGTGCGGTTCGAGTCCGACGGTACGGGGGTGGCGCCGGGCCTCGTCGTCGAGCCGCCGGCTGAAGATGTCGGCGATCTGCTTGTAGGCGCGGTACTGCAGCAGCCGTGCGAACAGCAGGTCGCGGGCCTCCAGCAGGGCGAGGTCGGCTTCGTCCTCGACCTCGGCGGCGGGCAGCAGCCGTGCTGCCTTGAGGTCGAGCAGCGTGGCGGCGACGACGAGGAACTCGGTCGTCTCGTCCAGGTCCCAGTCCGGCCCCATGGCCCGGATGTACGCCATGAACTCGTCGGTCACCTTGGACAGGGCGACCTCGGTGACATCCAGCTTGTGCTTCGCGATCAGCTGCAGCAGCAGATCGAACGGCCCCTCGAAGTTCGCCAGCCGAACCGTGAACCGCCCGTCGTCGCCATCGCCGCCACCCGCTCCCGCGGCCTCGGGGCCCGCCGCGGACGCGTCGGTCACCACGGGGTGCGCGGCCCCGGTTCCCTCCGCCGGTGCCGCGCCCGGCGAGCCGGATCGCCCGGCCCTGTCGGCACCACTGTCCGGGGCGATCCCCGCCGCGACCGGAGAGGCAGCCTCCGCGGGACCACCGGCACCCTGTCCGTCCACGGATGCGGCAGGCCACGCGCCCACCGTCGCACCGTGCTCCCCGGTCCTCGCGTCGCGGTCCCCCGCCGCCCCCGGCCCAGCCGGGAAGTCCTCGCTCGCCGCCTCGTTCTCCGGATCGGCGGCAGGCCCCGCGCCCGCGCTAGCCTCAACCGCCCCCCACGACGAGCCGACGTCCGAGCCCGGCTCCTCGAACCCAGCCGTCCCGGCGCTCGACGGCGCGTTCGCAGACTCCGCCGGGGCATCACCCCACACCGAGAGACCCGCGCCCGCGCTCTCCTCAACCGCCCCCCACGACGAGCCCACGTCCGAGCCCGGCGCCTCGGGCCCAGCGGCCCCGGTCTCCGTGACCGGTTCGGGTGTTCCGTTCGGGAGCTCACCCTGCGGGCCCCGCGCCCCGGGCCCGGTGCCTCCCGTCGGGTGCGGCCGCCCGGTTTCGGGGGTTGTGGCCTCCGACGGGGGCGCCGTGGGTGAGGGGTCCGCGACCGTGCCCGTGTCAGTGGTGCCGTGCCCGGCGGCGGCGTCCGGCGCCCCGCCCGGGCCCCGGCCCAGGGTGCGGCGCCGGGGCGGCCGGTCGCCGGGGGCTGGGGCGGGTGCGTCGTTCGAGGTCATGGCCTCCGCAGGCTACCGCTACCGTCCGCGGAGGCGTCGTACGAGGATGCTGGCGTCCCCCCGGCTCTCCAGGTCGGCGAGGACCACGGCGACCGCCTCACGGACGATCCGGCCGCGGTCGACGGCGAGACCGTGCTCGCCGCGCAGGACCAGACGCGCGTGCTCGAGGTCCATCAGCTCCTCGGCGGAGACGTACACGGTGATCTTCTCGTCGTGCCGCTCCCGGCCGCTGGGCCGCCGTGCCGCCGCTCGTCCCCGCTTGCGTGGTGCCGCGCTTTCCTGGGCCGCCTGACGCCGCGCGGAGCCCGAGGCGCCCCGGCTGCGGGACTCACCGGCGTCGGCCGGCTCCGCGTCCGCCGCGACATGCTCCGCGCCCTCGCCGTCGCCGCCCTGTGCGGGCACCGACTGCGGCGCGTCCTCCTGGGCGGCCGCGTCGCCCTCCCCCGCCGGAGCGGGAACCCGGGCGTCGCCGTTGGCGCGCCGGGGAGTGGACGCCTGGAGCGCCATCCCCCCTGTCGTACGGAAGAGTTCGTCGGCCCCCGGCAGACTCACTCGGCGTGACACCGGGCGAGCACCTCCCTGGCGAGCTGGCGGTAGGCGGCGGCGCCGACGGAGTTGGACGCGTACGTGGTGATCGGCTCACCGGCGACCGTGGTCTCCGGGAAGCGGACCGTGCGCCCGATGACCGTGTGGTAGACGTGGTCGTCGAACGCCTCGACCACCCGTGCGAGCACCTCACGGCTGTGCACCGTACGCGAGTCGTACATGGTGGCGAGGATGCCGTCGAGCTCCAGGTCGGGGTTGAGACGCTCCTGGACCTTCTCGATGGTCTCGGTCAGCAGCGCCACCCCGCGCAGCGCGAAGAACTCGCACTCCAGCGGCACGATCACCTTGTGCGCCGCGGTCAGCGCGTTGACCGTGAGCAGGCCGAGCGAGGGCTGGCAGTCGATCACGATGTAGTCGTAGTCGTCCATCAGCGGCTTCAGCGCCCGCTGCAGCGTGGACTCGCGCGCGACCTCGCTCACCAGCTGCACCTCGGCCGCCGACAGGTCGATGTTGCTGGGCAGCAGGTCCATGTTGGGGACCGCGGTCTTCAGCAGCACCTCGTCGGCCGCCATGCCCCGCTCCATGAGCAGGTTGTAGACGGTGAGGTCGAGTTCCATCGGGTTGACGCCGAGGCCGACCGACAGCGCGCCCTGCGGGTCGAAGTCGACGAGCAGCACCCGGCGTCCGTACTCCGCGAGCGCGGCACCCAGGTTGATGGTCGACGTGGTCTTGCCGACGCCGCCCTTCTGGTTGCACATCGCGATGATCTTCGCGGGGCCGTGGTCGGTCAGCGGGCCCGGGATCGGGAAGTACGGCAGCGGGCGTCCGGTCGGACCGATGCGCTCACGGCGCTGGCGCGCCGCGTCGGGCGCGAGCGTGGCCGCGTACTCGGGATCCGGCTCGTACTCGGCGTCGGGATCGTAGAAGTGCCCCTCGGGCAGTTCGTCGTAGTCGGCGAAATGGTTGTGGGGCGCGCCACTTCCGTCGCCGGCCATGGCGTTCACGTGATGGCCATCCATGCTCTGGTGTGCTGGGTGAGTCACCCCAGGAGTCCGGTGACTCTGGTGGGCTGCGAAGGTGCGCACAGCGACGGAGCCGACAGCAGCGAATCCCGCGGACCCCTGGCCCGGCGCAGGCATTCCTGGTTGACCACCCCCGGGAGTAAATGTCGACTCATTCACAAGTCGTCTTACCTCCTTGGTGACCAGGAAACTTCTAGACAGGTCAGCGTGGCACCATGCCGACGATTGGCGACTCTATGGCGTGTCGGCCGTCCGCAGCAACACAATCCGCCGGACCCGGCCCGATGTGTCGGCAATGAAACATCCCTCTGTCAAGGGCGTATGGCCGTCGCACGGCAGGTTTCACGGGTGTGCGAATCGGTAGAAGGGTTACGTTCGAGGCGAGTTGTCCAGTAATCAAGAAGTGACCATACACACATCCGGCCGGACCTTGTCGGGCAAGGTCCGGCCGGGTACGCGCCGTTGACGACTTGAGTTGACGTGTCGCCTTTACTGGTCGGTGACTTGGTCGACTTACCGCCCGGGCGGGTCAGCCGAGCAGCGAGGCGAGCTCGACGTGCTCCATGCCGTGCGCCTCGGCGACCTCCCGGTAAACGACCTTGCCGTCATGCGTGTTGAGGCCCTTGGCGAGCGCCGGGTCGCGGCGCAGCGCGTCCGCCCAGCCCCGGTTGGCGAGTTCCACGATGTACGGCAGCGTCGCGTTGGTGAGCGCGTAGGTGGAGGTGTTGGGCACCGCGCCGGGCATGTTGGCGACGCAGTAGAACACCGACTCGTGAACCTTGAAGGTCGGTTCGGCGTGCGTGGTCGGGTGGGAGTCCTCGAAGCAGCCGCCCTGGTCGATCGCGATGTCGACAAGGACACTTCCGGCCTTCATCCGCGAGACCAGCTCGTTGGTGACGAGCTTCGGGGCCTTGGCTCCGGGGACGAGCACCGCGCCGATCACGAGGTCGGCCTCCAGGCAGGCCTTCTCCAGCTCGAAGGCGTTGGAGACGACGGTCTGGATCTTCGTGCCGAAGACCTTATCGGCCTCCTTGAGCTTGTTGATGTCCTTGTCGAGCAGGGTGACGTGGAAGCCCATGCCGATGGCGATCTGCGCGGCGTTCCAGCCGGAGACGCCGCCGCCGATGACGACGGCCTTGCCGGCCAGCACGCCGGGGACACCGCCGGGGAGCACACCGCGGCCGCCGTGGGCGCGCATCAGGTGGTAGGCGCCGACCTGGGTGGAGAGCCGACCCGCGACCTCGGACATCGGGGCGAGTAGCGGCAGCGCGCGGCTGGGCAGCTCGACGGTCTCGTAGGCGATCGCGGTGGTGCCGGACTCCAGGAGGGCGTCCGTGCACTCCTTGGACGCCGCCAGGTGCAGGTAGGTGAAGAGCGTCTGGTCCTTACGCAGGCGGTGGTACTCCTCCGCGATGGGCTCCTTGACCTTCAGCAGCAGGTCGGCGGCGGCCCAGACCTCGTCGGCGGTGTCCAGGATCTGCCCGCCCGCGGCGATGTACTCACCGTCCGGGATCGAGGAGCCGACGCCGGCGCCGCGCTCGATGACGACCTGGTGGCCGTGGCGCACGAGCTCGTGCACGCCGGCGGGGGTGATGGCCACCCGGAACTCGTTGTTCTTGACCTCGCGGGGGATGCCGACCTTCACGTCGATCACGGTCCTTGGCTCAGGGGGTATGGGGATATCACTACACATACCCGGGCACACACGGGCACACCGGGGGAGACCGCAGAAGATGGTGCGGCAGAGCCAGTCTAATGAAGGCGTTCCCGCTGTCTAGCCTTCCATTGCATCAATCTTCAGCGGATGCGCTACGGATTTCGCAGGCGTTATCGTCATGTTCCGCTTCGGAGTCGTCGTCCGGGGCCTCCTCGGCGAGCATCCGCTCGGCCGCTCCCCGGTGCAGCGCGGCCGACGCGGGGTCGCCGAGGTGCTCGAAGGAGTCGGCGAGCCGCAGGTGCAGCGCGGCCTGCAGACGGGTGTCCTCGGCCCGCCGCGCCCACTCCACGGCCTCCCTGCAGGTGCGCAGCGACTCGTCGAGCCGGCCCGCGTACTCCTGCACCCGGGCCAGTTCGCTCAGGGCCCGCGCCTGTGCGGCGACGTCCCCGTTCCTGCGGTGCCCGGCGACCGCCGCGCGCCAGTTGCGCAGCGCCTCGCCGTAGCGGCCGGCGTAGGTGTGGGCGGCGCCGATCCGCCCGTAGAGCCGGGCGGCCTCCGGGCGCTCGCCCCGGGCGAGCCGCTCGGTCAGGGCCCGGCCGAACCAGTCCGCGGCCCGGTCGTAGTCCCCGAGCTCGAGATGCGCGCCGCCTACGGATTCCATCGCGCGGCCGGTCGCGTACGGGTCGTTCGCCTCGCGTCCCGCGTCCAGCGCGGCCCGGTAGCGCGCCAGGGCGTCCGCCGTACGGCCGGTGTGGGCGTCGAGGTCGCCGAGGTTCAGCAGGGCGGCGGCCCGCTCCCGGGGCAGTCCCCGGCGCTCGGCGACGTCGAGGACCAGTCCGTGGATGTCGTACAGGTCGCTCGCGGCGGCCTGGGTACCGAAGTGGGCGACCAGGGCGCGCACCAGCTGGGACATCAGCCGCCGGGCCAGGGTGTCCAACTCCCCGTCGGCGACCGCGAGCCGGGCGGCGGCCAGGAGGGCGGGCCGGCGCAGGCGCAGCCAGTCCGCGGCGGCCCGGGGGCTGGGAAAGCGCAGGGCGCGCGGCATGCCGAGGAGCTTCTCGTGGGCCTGGGGGCTGTCGGTCTCGGTGATCGCCCTGCACGACTGGAGCAGCCGTACGGTCCGCTCCAGCATGCGGGCGCGGGCCAGCTGGAGCTCGCCGGGCCGCTCGTGGGCCTGGGCGAGGTCGTGCAGCACGGGGTGCAGACAGCAGGGCACGCGGTACTGCGGCAGGGCGGTGCCCACCGAGTGCAGCAGCCCGTGGGCCGCGAAGCCGTCGAGGGTGGTGCCGGCGGCCTCCACGGAGCAGCCGGCCAGCGCGGCGGCGGTGTGCGGGTCGGTCAGGCCCCCCGGGGCGAGGGCGAGCAGGCGCAGCATCCGGGCGGCGGCCGCGGGCAGGGAGTCGTGCACCAGCCGGGCGACACGGCCGACGACGGTGCCCCGGCCGGTGTTCGTGTGCAGCTGCTTGGCGAGGTCGGCGACGGCGGCCTGGGGGCGGGCGGCGAGCCAGCCCCCGGCGAGCACCAGGGCGGCCGGCTGGCCCTGGCACTGCTCGGTGAGCCGTTCGGCGGCCCGGGGGTCGACGGTGATGCGCACCGATCCGGTGAACCGGGACAGCAGCTCCACCCCGGACTTGGTGTCGAGGCCGCCGAGGGTGCAGGGGCGGACGTCGGCGATGCCGGTGAGGGGCCCCGGGGAGACGGTGACGGCCAGGCAGTCCGGGTTGTCCGGAAGCAGTGCGTCGACCTGCTCGGCGTCGGCCGCGTCGTCCAGCAGGAGCAGCGCCCGGCGGCCGGCCAGGGCGGTGCGCAGCGCCTCGGTGAGATCGTCCTCGGGGGCTCCGGCGGGGGCGGGCTCCTCCAGTGCGCCGAGCAGCTCGCGCGCGGCGCGCCCGACGGGCACGCGCGTGCCGTCGGGTTCGCTCAGGCGCGTGCGCAGTACCCCGCCGGGGTAGCGGTCGGCGACCTGGCGGACGAGCTCCTCGGCGAGGGCCGTCCGGCCGGAGCCGGGCCGGCCCGCGACGAGCAGCACGCGCGCGCGGGGTGCCTTGCGGCCGGAGAGGGTGTCCAGCCCCGCGCGCTCGATGTCGGCGCGCAGCTCCTTCAACTCCCTGGTACGGCCCAGGAATCGGCCTTCCGGGGCAGCGTCCCGAGGGGGCCGCACACCGTCCGGGTCCACCGCCTGATCCGTCACGGGCCACACTCCCGTCCCACCGCACGCGCCGGCCCGCCGGGTCTTCCGGATCGGGCGTTTTTCGAAGCCTAGTTCACGCTCTGCGACGTTCCGTGAGGAGCGCGGCGCCGGGGGCGAGACTCCCTCGATCGGATCAACAGATCGTCAGACCAATGGCTCAGCGGTGCCGGTCAACGGGGTGCGGGAGGGTGGACGGCGCGACGCGACGCCGCCGTCGGCGTCACACCTCGAACGGCCGCGCCGGCCACGGTGCCTGCGCCGGGCGCAGCGCGTCCAGGCCGTCACCGGTCCGCGCGGCGACGAGTGAAAGGACGCCCACCACCAGACAGTTGTTGTGCAGCTCGCCGGCCAGCACCCCGCGCACCAGCTCCGCGACGGGGACCCGGGCCAGCTCCATGTCCGCTTCCTCGTCCTCGACCTCGAACCGGTCGCCCTCGGCCTCCGACAGCCCCCGCGCGAGAAAGATCCGTACGGCCTCGTCGCAGCCGCCGGGCGTGGTGTAGACGTCGGTCAGCACCCGCCAGTCCTCCGCCTTGACGTGCGCCTCCTCGTACAGCTCCCGCTGCGCGGCGTGCAGCGGGTTCTCACCGACGACGTCGAGCAGGCCGGCCGGGATCTCCCACAGCTTCTGGCGCACCGGGTGCCGGTACTGGCGCAGCACCACGACCCGGTCGGCGTCGTCGAGGGCGAGGACGGCCACGGACCCGGGGTGTACCTGGTAGTCGCGGTGGACCACGGTGCCGCCGGGCATCACGACGTCGTCCGTGCGGACGGAGGTCTTGTTGCCCACGAACGGGGTCGCGGTCCGGCGGATCTCCCACTCTTCCGGGGTGTCCTTGATCGTCATGCCTGTCCTTCCCGACGTCCGGCGGTCGTGCGCGTGCCCTGCGTGAAAAAGCAGCCGGGGTGCGCCACCTTTGAAGGTTCGCACCCCGGCAACCGTACAACTGGGTGTGTTACTTCGAGATCTTCCGTTCGACCGAGGCCTTCACCAGGCCCGCGAAGAGCGGGTGCGGACGGGTCGGACGCGAGCGCAGCTCCGGGTGCGCCTGGGTCGCGACCAGGTACGGGTGGACCTCGCGCGGGTACTCGACGTACTCCACGAGCTTGCCGTCCGGGGAGGTGCCGGAGAAGACGATGCCCGCCTTCTTCTCGAGCTCCGCGCGGTAGGCGTTGTTCACCTCGTAGCGGTGCCGGTGCCGCTCCTCGACGTACTCCTTGCCGTCGTACACCTCGCGCACGATCGATCCCTCGGCCAGCTTGGCCGGGTACATGCCGAGCCGCATGGTGCCACCCATGTCGCCCTCACCGGCGACGATGTCCAGCTGCTCGGCCATGGTGGAGATGACCGGGTGGGAGGTGGCCGGGTCGAACTCGGTGGAGTTGGCGTCGGAGATGTCCGCCAGGCTGCGCGCGGCCTCGATCACGATGCACTGCAGCCCGAGGCAGAGGCCGAGCAGCGGGATCCGGTTCTCGCGGGCGTACTTGATCGCGCCGACCTTGCCGAGCACCCCGCGGTCGCCGAAGCCGCCCGGGATGCAGATGCCGTCGACGTCACCGAGCTGCGCCTGGGCGCCGGCCGGGGTCTTGCAGTCGTCCGACGTGACCCACTTGATCTTCACGCGGGCCTTGTTGGCGAAACCGCCCGCGCGCAGCGCCTCGGTGACCGAGAGATAGGCGTCGGGCAGGTCGATGTACTTGCCGACCAGGGCCAGGGTGATCTCGTGGTCCGGGTTGTGGACCCGGTCGAGCAGGTCGTCCCAGGTCGTCCAGTCCACGTCGCGGAAGGGCAGGTCCAGCTTGCGGACCACGTAGGCGTCCAGGCCTTCGCCGTGCACGGTCTTGGGGATGTCGTAGATCGAGCGGGCGTCGGGGCAGGCGACCACGGCGGCCTCGTCGACGTCGCACATCAGCGAGATCTTCCGCTTGATGGCGGTGGGCACCTCGCGGTCGCAGCGCAGCACGATCGCGTCCGGCTGGATACCGATGTTGCGCAGTGCCGCAACCGAGTGCTGGGTCGGCTTCGTCTTCAGCTCACCCGAGGGGCCGATGTAGGGCAGGAGAGAGATATGGACCACGAAGACGTTGTCGCGGCCGACCTCGTGCCGCACCTGCCGTACGGTCTCCAGGAACGGCAGCGACTCGATGTCGCCGACCGTGCCGCCGACCTCGGTGATCACCACGTCGACCTCGTCGGTCGCCATCCGGCGGATCCGGTGCTTGATCTCGTTGGTGATGTGCGGAATGACCTGCACGGTGTCGCCCAGGTACTCGCCGCGCCGCTCCTTGGCGATCACGGTCGAGTAGACCTGGCCCGTAGTGACATTGGCGGAGCCGTCCAGGTCACGGTCGAGGAAGCGCTCGTAGTGTCCGATGTCCAGGTCGGTCTCTGCGCCGTCGTTGGTGACGAACACCTCACCGTGCTGGAAGGGGTTCATCGTGCCCGGGTCGACGTTGAGATACGGGTCCAGCTTCTGCATCACGACGCGCAGACCGCGGGCCTTGAGCAGCATGCCGAGGCTGGAGGCCGTCAGACCCTTACCGAGAGAGGAGGCGACACCCCCGGTGACGAAGATGTGCTTGGTCGTCGAAGCTGTGCTGTTCCGAAAAGCAGCGGGCGGCATGGCCAAAGGGGGGCTCCCGTGGTCGCGGTCTGTGGGTGCGGTTCCGGGGTTTCTCGCCCACCGGTCCACGGGCTACCAGCGTATCAGCGCCGCGCGGCGATGGCTCACGGCCACGCTCCGCGCACGCGTGGGCACAGGATATGCACCGCACACCGGACCCTCACCCCTTGCTCACTCGTTCGGCGGACCCGCGTTGCCCCGAGCGGCACACAGATCATCTACGTGCGTCGTATCCTGCTCGGACACTCGCTGCCGAGCCCGGCCGGCCGAACGGCACCACCCCCGCCCGTAAGTCCCGGAACAACGTGAGCTCGTCAGTTCGTTGAGCAACAATTGGCGCTTTG
Source organism: Streptomyces malachitofuscus (assembly GCF_055571035.1). Taxonomy (NCBI): domain Bacteria; kingdom Bacillati; phylum Actinomycetota; class Actinomycetes; order Kitasatosporales; family Streptomycetaceae; genus Streptomyces; species Streptomyces malachitofuscus. Next base: position 390,855 of record NZ_JBVIGA010000004.1, read on the forward strand.
CATTCACGGCTGAGCGACTGCTTTGCTTCACAGCTCAACGACGCATTGCAAGAACCCTTGACCGCACCAGCGACAACCCCCTTGAGGGGTGACGTGGCCGTTCGACTGGAGATGCACGTGGCCGGGCGCATCGAAGACTACGCACTCATCGGAGACATGCAGACCGCCGCGCTGGTCTGCCGGGACGGCACGGTGGACTGGCTCTGCCTGCCCCGCTTCGACTCGCACGCCATCTTCGCCGGCCTGCTGGGCACCGAGGAACACGGCTTCTGGCGGCTGGGCCCCGCGCACGCCGCCGACGCCGAACCGCCCGCCGCGACCCGGCGCGGCTACCGCGGCGACTCACTGATCCTGGAGTCGGAGTGGGACACCCCGCGCGGCACGGTCCGGGTGACGGATTTCATGCCCCCGCGCGACGGAGCCCCGCAGCTGATCCGCATCGTGGAGGGCGTCTCGGGCCGCGTGCCCATGCGCTCGACGCTCCGGATGCGGTTCTCCTACGGCAGGATCGTCCCGTGGGTGCACCGGCACGAGGGGCGCACCGTCGCCGTCGCCGGCCCGGACTCCGTGTGGTTCGACACCTCCGCGCAGACCTACGGCGAGGCGCTGACCACGTACTCGGACTTCACCGTCGCGCCGGGTGAGCGCATCGCGTTCACCATCTCCTGGGAGCCGTCGCACAAGCAGCCCCCCGGGCTGCCGGAGCCGGAGCAGTCGCTGGAGGCGACGGAGGACTTCTGGCGGGAGTGGGTCGAGCACTGTACGTACCACGGCCCCTACCGCGAGGCCGTGATCCGCTCCCTGATCACGCTGAAGGCCCTCACCTACGCGCCGACCGGCGGCATCGTCGCCGCGCCCACCACCTCCCTGCCGGAGGACATCGGCGGCGTCCGCAACTGGGACTACCGCTACACCTGGCTGCGGGACGCGGCGATCACCCTGTCCTCGCTGCTGCGCACCGGCTACCGCGAGGAGGCCCGCGCCTGGCGCGAGTGGCTGCTCCGCGCGGTGGCGGGCGACCCGGAGAACCTGCAGATCATGTACGGCATCGCCGGTGAACGCGAGCTCGGCGAGGCGGAGCTGGACTGGCTGCCCGGCTATGAGGGCTCCGCCCCGGTCCGGGTGGGCAACGGCGCCGCGCACCAGCTCCAGCTCGATGTGTACGGCGAGGTCACCGAGGCCCTGCACCTCGCCCACATGACGGGCCTGGCCCGCAACGACTACGCCTCGCTGCTCCAGCTGAAGCTGATCCGGTACCTGGAGAAGCACTGGCAGGAGCCGGACGAGGGCATCTGGGAGGTGCGCGGCCCGCGCCGCCACTTCGTGCACTCCAAGGTGATGGCATGGGTCGCCGTCGACCGCACCATCAAGCTGATCGAGTCCGGCGACGCCGACGGTCCGCTGGACGAGTGGAAGCAGTTGCGCGACGACATCCACCGGGACGTGTGCGAGAAGGGCTACGACAAGGAACGCAACACTTTCACCCAGTCCTACGGCTCCAAGGAGCTGGACGCCTCCCTGCTGCTGATCCCGCAGATGGGCTTCCTGCCGCCGGACGACAAGCGCGTGATCGGCACCATCGAGGCGATCCAGCGCGAGCTGTCGACCTCCGACGGTTTCATCCTGCGCTACCCGACCGAGGGGCAGCACGAGGGCGTCGACGGCCTGCCGGGCGACGAGGGCGCGTTCCTCGCCTGCTCGTTCTGGATGGCCGACGACCTGGCGATGATCGGCCGGGTGGACGAGGCGAGGAAGCTCTTCGAGAAGCTGCTCGCCCTGCGCAACGACCTCGGTCTCCTCGCGGAGGAGTGGGACCCGCATCTGAAGCGCCAGGTCGGCAACTTCCCCCAGGCCTTCAGCCACGTGCCGCTGATCGACACGGCCCTGCGCCTGACCGCCTCGGGGGCGTACGGAGGCTGAGCCGCGGCTGCCCGGGGTGCGCGGCCCACTCTCCGGGCGGACGACGGCACGGTGATGACAGGGCCTACCGGGTTGCGAGCGCCGTCAGCGTCCGCTCGCCGCCCGGGTCGCCCGCCGTGGCCGGGACCAGCGCGATCTCGTCCAGTCCCGCGGCGGCGTAGTCGTCCATCCGGGCCCGGACGGCGTCGGGGGCGCCGATCAGGCCGACCGTGGCCGCGGCCTCGGCCGGCAGGAGGCGCAGGAGTGCCTCGGCACCGGCGCCGGTACGGGCCAGGTCGACCGCCTCCGCGAAACCGGCCGCGGCGAACATCTCCCGGTAGCCGGGCACGGTGAGGTAGCCGACGAGGCTGCGCAGGACCTGGGTCAGGGAAGCCGGGTCGGGATTCACCGCGGCGGGCACCCAGGCGGCCAGCCTCGGCGGGGTGCGGCCGGCCCGCTCGGCCGCGGCCAGCATCTTCGCGCGCAGCACACGGACCTGCTCCGGGGAGACGACGTCGAGGAGCATCCGGTCGGCGTGCGCGGCGGCCGTGGCGATCGCCCGTTCGCCGAACGCCGCCACCGTGAGCGGACCGCCGGGCGGCCGCTGCCGGCGCCGGAATCCGCTGCCGGGCACGACCGGCTCGCCGGGCTGCCCGTGCAGCAGCACCCGCAGCGCGGCGGCCGTCTCCTCCATCCGGGCCGCGGGGCGGACCCGGGGGCGGTCGTGCACGCCCTCGACGACCCGCTTGCTGGAGGTGCCCAGCGCCACGCCCACCGGACGGCCGGTGACCGCGGCCGTCGAGGCCGCTCCCCGGGCGAGGCTGTACGCGTCCCGCACCGACACGGCCACCGGCCCGGCCGTCAGCGCGACCCTCCCGGTGGCCCGCCCGACGGCGGTGGCCAGCACGAAGGCGTCCCACGTCGGCCCCTCACCGAGCCACACCTCTCCGTACCCCAGCCGGTCGGCGGCCGCCGCGATCCGCAACGGCTCGTCGACGGGGCTGTCGTCCTCACGTGCCGCCGCCACCACACTGATCTTCATGGCGGCGCCCCTACCCGACCGCCACCGCGCCAACCCCCGGGGCGCGGATGTACCGGGGGCATCCGCGCAGGTAGCGTCCGGGTATGGACAGCGGATACGAGACCCGGGGTGCCGGGATCACCGTGCGGCGGGCGCTGGAGCTGCCCGGGCTGCGCAGTGGGCTGCCGGAGGTCGTGGCGTGCGCCGACCGGCTGGGGCGCTCGGTGCGCTGGGTGCACGCGGGCGAGGTGCCGAACATCGCCTCGCTGCTCAAGGGCGGCGAACTGCTGCTGACCACCGGGTACGGTCTCGGCGCCCGCCCCGCCGACCAGCGGGTGTTCGTGCGGGCGCTGGCCGAGCGGGGCATCGCGGCGCTCGTGGTGGAGCTGGGACCGCGTTTCACCCGGCTGCCCGCCGCCCTCGTCGACGCGGCCCGGACGGCGGGCCTGCCGCTGGTCCAGCTGCACCGCGAGGTGCCGTTCGTGACGGTCACCGAGGAGATCCACACCGAGATCGTCAACGGGCACTATGCGCTGCTGCAACGCGCGGAGGAGGTGCACCGCCGCTGCACCGAGGCGCTGCTGGGCGGCGGCGGGGTCCCCCAGGTCCTGGAGATCCTCGCCGGGTTCACCGGCAACCCGGTGTTCCTGGAGACGACCGACGGACAGCTGCTCTACGCGGCCGGGGAGGGCCCCGAGGGCGCGGACCCGCTCCAGGTGTGGGAAGGGCTGCGCGACCGGCACCAGGACGACGACCCCCCGGCCGGTTCGGCGCTGGTGGACGTGCCCGGCGGCGGCCCCGGCAGCGGCGGGGTACGGGCGCGGCTGGTGCTGCTGCCGGTCCGCAGCACGCCGGAGCCGGTGCACCGGATGGCGGCCGAGCGCGCCGCGGGCATCCTCGCGGTGGTGCTGATGCAGGCGCGTCAGGAGGAGGAGCTGGCGGCGCGCGGCGGGGGGGACTTCCTCACCGACCTCGCCGAGGGCCGTGTCAGCGCTCAGGACGCACCCGCGCAGGCGCGTGTACTGGGCTTCAAGCCCGGCGGCGGGCCGCTGCTCCCGGTGGTGATGCGGCTCGGCGACGCGCTGTCCCCGCAGGGGGGCGGCTGGGCGGTGCTGGCCCGTGCGGTGGGCGAGGAACTGGCCTCGCTCGGGGTGCCCGTGCTGCTCGGCGTGCGGCCCGTCGAGGGGCGGGTCGTGCTGCTGCTCGGGCTGCGCGCCGAGGCGGACCGGCCGGCGGTCGCGGACCGGGGGGCGGCCGCGCTGCGGGCCGGGGTGGAGCGCGCGGGGATGGTGCGGCCGGGTGGCGGGCCGCCCGTCGTGGTGGTCGGACCGGCCGGCGGCTGGGCGGCGGCGTCCACGGGGCTGCGGCACGCGGCGGAGACGGCCACCGCGGCGCAGGGACTGCCCGGTCGTCCCTGGTACGACGCCCGCCGGCTGGACATCGACCTGCTGCTGTGGCGGCTGCGCGACCACCCGGACCTGGCGGCGTTCGTGGACCGCGCGATCGGCCCGGTCCTCGACCACGACCGCCGCTCCAGACCGCCGTTGCTGCCCACCCTGGAGACCTATCTGGCGCACGCCGGACGCAAGGCGGAGACGGCCCGCGAACTGCATCTGAACCGGCAGACGCTCTACAACCGGCTCGCGCGCATCGGTGAGTTGCTGGGCACCGACCTCGACGACCCCCAGACCGTCCTGGCGTTGAGCCTCGCCCTGCGGGCACGACGGCACGTGCCCTGACCGCGCGGACCGGGGTCAGACCAACGGCCGGGGCCGCGTCAACTCGTCGTACACACTGAGCACCTGGGCGACCGTCTCGTCCTCGGTCGGCCAGGTGGCCGCCTGCCGCACGCCCCGTTCCCGGAGCAGCTCCCGTCGCCCCGGGTCGTCCAGCAGCCGTACGACGGCGTCGGCGAGCGCCCGGGCGTTGCCGTACGGGACGAGTTCGGCGGCGTCGCCGACGAGTTCGGGGATGCCGCCCACGCGGGTCGCGACGAGCGGCACGCGCGCGTGAAGCGCTTCCTGGGCGAGCGGGGAGCGCGCTTCCCACCGGCTCGGCAGCAGTGCGATGTCGGCGGCGGCGAGCAGATCGGCGGCGTCCTCGCGCCGGCCGACGAGCCGGACGGGCAGCTCCTCGTCCTCGATCCTGCGCCGGAGTTCGTCGCGCAGCGGCCCCTCCCCCGCGAGCACCACCAGCGGAACGGGGTCGAGACGCCGCCACGCGTGGGCGGCGTCCAGCAGGACGTCGTAGCCCCGGTGCCGTTCGAGGGAGCCGACGGCGATGAGCAACGGGCGCCCGATGGCGCCGAGTTCGGCCCTTACCTTGGACCGCAGCCGGTCGGGGTCGTCCGGTTCGGGGGAAGTGCGGGGGCCGGGGAGCGAGACGGCGGCCAGCCGCGCGTCCCGCGCTCCCGTGCGGCGCGCGCGGTCCACGAGGGCGGAGGTCGTGCCGAGCACCACGGTGGCCGCCTTGACGACGCGTCGCTCCAGCACGCGCAGGAAGTGTGCGCGCGGACCGTCGGCGTGCGCCCGGTCGTGCCAGGTGACGATGAGCGGGGTACGCCGTCCGCTGAGGGCGAGCACGGTACGGAACGAGGCGTGCAGCCCGTGCGCGTGCACCAGGTCGGCGCCCGTGCAGGCGGCCCGCAGCGCGGCCACCGAACCCGGGTCGCTGCTGCGCGGCACATGCACGTGCTCGGCGCCGACACCGGTGAAGCCGTAGGCGTGATCCGCCTCTACAGGGGCGCACACCGTGACCCGCACGCCCCGTGCCACGAGCCCCGCGGCCAGCGAGCGCACATGGGCGCCGCTGGCGGCGTTGCCACCGCCCAGCACCTGCACGGTGCGCATCGATGAGTGGCTGCTCACGGGGGTCACGTGGCCGGGCTCCTGGTTCGGGTCGGACGGTCACGAAGAACGTACAGAAGGACCGTGCGGAGGGGTGTACCGCGCGGTTCCCTACGCGTACTGCGTCAAGCATGCCAGGGCGCACACCCGTTCCGGGAACCACCGGAGCAGTATCACCGGTCCACCCATGCCTCCGGATCACCCGGACGAGTGACACAGGCGCCCGTCACCGCGGCCCTCGGGCCCCGTGCGTGTACGCCCGTGTCCCCGGATCGCTCGCCCATGCGCCCCCGCGCCCGTTCCGCCTCGCGGGCCGGGGCAGGGCGCGACTCCGGAGCACGCCACAGCCGGTCGGACGCCGGGGACCCCACCGGCACCGGCACCGAGCGGCGGCATCGGCACGGAGCGGCGCCTACACGTCCGCCCGTGCCGTGGCCAGCAGTTCCTCCGCGTGCGCCCGGGCCGTCTCCGAGTCCTCCTGCCCGGCGAGCATCCGGGACAGCTCCCGGACACGGTCCTCGCCCTCGAGCACCTTCACACCGGACCGGGTGACCGATCCGTCGTTGGTCTTCTCCACCAGCAGCTGCCGGTCGGCGAACGCGGCCACCTGCGGCAGATGCGTGACGACCACGACCTGCGCCGTCTTCGCCAGCCGCGCGAGCCGCCGTCCGATCTCCACCGCCGCCTTGCCGCCCACACCGGCGTCGACCTCGTCGAAGAGGTAGGTGGGCACCGGGTCCGTTCCCGCGAACACGACCTCCACGGCCAGCATCACCCGCGACAGCTCACCGCCGGACGCCCCCTTGGCGATGGGCCGGGGCGGCGCTCCCGGGTGCGGGGCCAGCAGCAGCTCGACCTCGTCCGCGCCCGACGGCCCGTAGGCGACCGTCCGGCCGCCCACCTCGACGCCCTCCGGGTCCTCGGTCTGCCGGATGTCGAACGACACGCGCGCGTGCGGCATCGCGAGCGAGGCCAGCTCCGCGGTCACGGCCGCCGCGAACCGCTCCGCCGCCTCCGTCCGCGCGTCGGTCAGCTCCTGGGCCAGGACGCCCAGTTCGGCGCGGAGCGCGTCACGCTCGGCGGTGAGCTCACCGATCCGCTCGTCGTCGCCGTCCAGTTCGGTCAGCCGCGCGGCGCTGCGCTCGGCCCACGCCAGTACGGCGGAGACGTCCTCGCCGTACTTGCGGACCAGCCCGGTGAGCGCGGCCCGCCGCTCCTCGACCGCTGCCAGCCGCAGCGGATCGGAGTCGAGGTCGTCGGCGTATCCCGCCAGTTCCCCGGCGACGTCCCGCAGCAGGATGCCGATCTCCCCGATCCGGTCGGTCAGGGCGGCCAGCGCGGGATCGTGCGCCCGCACGGCCTCCAGGGCCCGCTGGGCGCCCGCGACGAGCGTCCCGGCGTCCACGCCCTCGGGATCCTCCGGATTCCCGGCCAGCGCGGCGTGCGCGACCGCCGCGGCGGAGGCCAGCGCCTCGGCGTGCCCGAGCCGCTCGGCCTCCTCCGCCAGCTCCACGTCCTCGCCCGCGCGGGGTTCCACTGCGGCGATCTCCTCGAGCCCGAAACGCAGCAGGTCGGCCTCCTGCGCCCGCTCACGCGCGCGCGTGGTGATCTCCTCCAGCTCCGTGGTGACGGCGCGCAGCCGCTTGTACGCCTCGCCGTACTTGCCGAGCGGCACGGCGACCGCGTACCCGGCGTACCGGTCGAGCGCCTGCCGCTGCCGGGACAGTTTCAGCAGCCCCTGCTGGTCCGTCTGCCCGTGCACGGCCACGAGGTCGTCGGCGAGCTCCGCGAGCAGCCCCACCGGCACGCTCCGCCCGCCCAGGTGCGCCCGTGAGCGCCCCTCGGCGGAGACGGTACGGCTGACCAGCAGCGTCCCTTCGTCGAGCTCGGCCCCGGCCTCCTCGGCGCGCACGACCGCCGCGGTGCCCTCGGGCACGGCGATCCGTCCCTCGACGACCGCGTTCCGCGCGCCGATCCGCACCAGGGCCGCATCCGCGCGTCCGCCCAGCAGCAGGCCCAGGCTGGTGACCACCATGGTCTTGCCCGCGCCCGTCTCACCGGTGACGGCGGTGAAGCCGGGCGACAGCTCGACAACAGCGTCGTCGATGACACCGAGCGACCGTATCCGCATCTCCTCCAACACGAACTAGACCTTACGAGGTCGAGGCCCGGGAGTGCGACCGGCCCACGCCTGCCGCCCACGGAGGAGCAGTTCCCCAGGGGCGCGGGGAACTGCGCGAACAACCACATACGGCCCGCACCCGCCGAGACCCGGAACCACCCCATCGAGACCGCGAGGTCTAGTGCGGCGCCCCCCGCCACCCGGACACGGGCAGCGCGAACTTCGCGACCAACCGGTCGGTGAAGGACGCATGGTGCAACCTTGCCAACCGCACCGGCACCGCCCCCCGCCGCACCTCCACCCGCGCGCCCGCCGGCAACTCGACCGTGCGCCGCCCGTCGCACCACAGCACCCCCGGAGGGATGTGCGGCAGCACCTCCACCGCCAGCACCGAGTCCGGCGAGGTCACCAACGGCTTGGCGAACAGCGCGTGCGCACTGATCGGCACCATCAGCAGCGCCTCGACCTCGGGCCACACAACGGGCCCGCCGGCGGAGAAGGCGTACGCGGTGGACCCGGTCGGGGTCGCGCAGACGATCCCGTCGCAGCCGAACCCGGTGACCGGCCGGCCGTCGATCTCCAGCACGACCTCCAGCATCCGCTCGGCGGACACCTTCTGCACGGCCGCCTCGTTCAGCGCCCAGTCCGTGTGCACGATGTCGCCGTTGCGGTGCACCACGACGTCGACGGTCATCCGTTCCTCGACCTCGTACGCCCGGCTCACCACCCGGTCGACAACCTTGTCGAGATCGTCCCGCTCGGCCTCGGCGAGGAAGCCGACCCGCCCGAGGTTGACGCCGAGCATGGGCACCCCGGAGGCACGGGCGAACTCGGCGCCGCGCAGCAGCGTGCCGTCACCGCCCAGCACGATCAGCAGCTCGCAGTCGTCCAGGCACTGCGGCGTGGCCTCCTTGACGGTCTCCACGTCGTCCGGCAGCGGCAGGTCGCGCGCCTCGTCCTCCAGGACCCGCACGCCGAGGCCGCTGCGCAGCAGCCCTCTGACCACGAGCTCGGCGCTGCGGATGGCCGCGGGCCGCCCGGTGTGGGCCAGCAGGAAAACAGTACGAGCTCGGTTCTGTGTCAACGCGGCCCCTCCGCCACAGCACGGTCAACATCGGCCGGGTCCAGTTCCGGAGCCCCGGCCCGCAGCCACAGGAAGTATTCGACGTTCCCCGAGGGCCCGGGCAGCGGACTGGCCGTCACACCCTGCGCCCCGAGCCCCAGCTCCCAGGCCTTCTCGGCCACCCCCCGCACGGCCTCCGCACGCAGTTGCGGGCTGCGGACCACTCCGCCGCTGCCCAGCCGCTCCTTGCCCACCTCGAACTGCGGTTTCACCATCATCACCAGGTCGGCGTCCGGCTTCACGCACCTTTGCAGGGCGGGCAGCACCAGTCCGAGCGGGATGAAGGACAGATCCCCCACGACAAGATCCACAGGCTCCCCATCGATGACCTCGAGCGTCAACTCCCGTACGTTCGTACGGTCCTTGACGGTGACGCGTTCATCGTTGCGCAGACTCCAGGCAAGTTGTCCGTATCCGACGTCCACGGCGACGACGTGCGCGGCCCCGGCCCGCAGCAGCACGTCGGTGAAGCCGCCGGTGGAGGCTCCGGCGTCGAGCGCCCGCCGCCCCTCGACGACCAGTCCGTGCGGTACGAAGGCGTCGAGGGCGCCGGCCAGCTTGTGCCCGCCGCGCGAGACGTAGTCCGGGTCACCGGCGTCCTCGGCGACGACGATCGCGGCGGCCGTCTCCACCTGCGTGGCGGACTTGGTCGCGACCGTCTTGCCGACACTGACCCGGCCGGCGGCGATCAGCTGTCCGGCGTGCTCGCGCGAGCGCGCGAGCTTACGGCGGACCAGCTCCGCGTCGAGACGGCGGCGTGCGACTCCTGCCACGTTCGGTTCAGCTCCTGTGTACGTGTGCCGACGGGGGACCCGCAGGCCCCGGAGGTCCCGGGCGGGCGTCGAGCGCGGTGAGCGCGTCGCGCAGCCCCCGGTGTACATCCTCGTACACCTCGAGATGGCCGTCGGTGGTGAGGTGGTCGGCATCGGCCAGCCGCTCCACGTGGGCGTCCACCTCGGGGTGCCCGGTCGGGGTGCGCGGCACGCCCAGGGGTGCGGGGGCGGCGGGGCCGTCGCCGGACGGCACGGGTCCGGCGTGATCCGGTCCCTCGATGCCCGGCTCCGGGGCCTCGGCCTGCGGCACTGCGTCGTTCATGCCCCGACGCTACCGCGAACGGCTGCGGTACCGTCGTCCGCGATGGCCACGATCGAGGAGTGCCGTGCCGCACTCGACAAGCTTTCGGACAGCATGCGGAGCACCGAGGGGGACGTCCGCGCGGCCGCGGCGATGGACCGCTCCGTCAGCTGTCACATCACCGACCTGGAGGTGACCTTCGTCGGCCGGCTCACCGGCGGCCGGATCGAGGTGCGCGACACGCTGCCCGGCCCGCCGCGCGAGAAGGCGCAGATACGGCTCGCCATGACGGGTGACGACCTGGTGGCCCTGGTCGACGGCGAGCTGCACTTCGCCAAGGCCTGGGGTTCGGGCCGGGTGCGGCTGGAGGCGGGGCTGCGCGACCTGTTCCACCTCAGAAAGCTGCTGTGACGCTCAGGAGGCCCGCGCGGCGCCCGTCTTCTCCGCCCGGCCCTTGGCCCGCGCCGTGCGGGCGGCCGGCACCACGAGCGGGGTGCCCGTCTCGGGGTCGTCGATGACCTGGCAGCGCAGCCCGAAGACCTCCTCCACCAGTCCCGCGGTGACGATGTCCTTCGGCGCGCCCTGGGCGATGACACTGCCCTCGCGCAGGGCGATGAGATGGGTGGCGTACCGCGCGGCGTGGTTGAGGTCGTGCAGGACGGCGACGAGCGTGCGCCCGTGCTCCTCGTGCAGGTCCGCGCACAGGTCCAGGACGTCGATCTGGTGCTGGATGTCCAGGTAGGTGGTCGGCTCGTCGAGCAGCAGCAGCGGGGTCTGCTGGGCCAGCGCCATGGCGATCCACACACGCTGGCGCTGACCGCCGGAGAGCTCGTCGACGTAGCGTTCCGCCAGCTCGGCGACGCCGGTGCGGGCCATCGACTCCTGCACGACGCGTTCGTCCTCGGCGGACCACTGGCGCAGCAGGCCCTGGTGCGGGTAGCGGCCGCGGCCCACCAGGTCGCCGACCGTGATGCCGTCGGGCGCGATGGAGGACTGGGGCAGCAGTCCCAGGGTGCGGGCGACCTTCTTCGCGGGCATCGACTGGATGACCTGGCCGTCGAGCAGGACCCGTCCCTCGGTGGGCTTGAGCATCCGTGACAGGGCCCGCAGCAGGGTCGACTTGCCGCAGGCGTTGGGTCCGACGATCACGGTGAAGGAGTTGTCCGGTATCTCCACCGACAGCTGTTCGGCGATGACCCGCTGGTCGTAGGCCAGGGTGACGTTCTCGGCGGACAGTCGGTTCACGGTGCTCCTTCGGTGGTTCGGCCCGCTGGTGTCGGTACGGCCGGCGCTCATATCCGGCCCGCCCTGCGCTCGGTGACCAGCAGCCACAGCAGATAGACACCGCCGAGCACGCCGGTGACCACGCCGACGGGCAGCTGGTCGGCGCCGAACGCCCGCTGCGAGACCCAGTCGGCACCGACGAGGAGGGCGGCGCCCATGCACATCGCCGCCACCAGGTTCGGCCCCGGCGCACGGGTCAGCCGCCGGGCGAGCTGCGGGGCGGTGAGCGCGACGAAGCTGACCGGTCCGGCGGCCGCGGTCGCGGACGCGGTGAGCAGCACGGCCGACAGCATCAGCAGCAGCCGTACGCGCTCGACGCGCACGCCGAGGGCGTACGAGACGTCGTCACCCATCTCCATCGTCCTGAGCGCCCCGGAATGGGCGAGGACCAGCGGTACGAGGACGGCGCACAGGGCGAGCAGCGGCCAGACCTGGTCCCAGTCACGGCCGGCCAGGGATCCGGTCATCCAGACGACGGCGCGGGCGGCGTCGACGATGTCGGACTTGGTGAGCAGATAGCCGTTGACGGCCGTGACGATCGCGGCGACACCGATGCCCACCAGGACCAGACGGTAGCCGTGGACGCCCCGCTTCCAGGCGAGTACGTAGATGGCGAACCCGGTCACCAGTCCGCCGGTGAGCGCCCCGAGCGCGACCTGGTTGGCGGTGCCGGAGAACAGCACGATCACCGTGAGCGCGCCGGCCGTCGCCCCCTGGCCGAGGCCGAGGACGTCGGGGCTGCCCAGCGGATTACGGGAGACGGACTGGAACAGCGCGCCCCCGAGCCCGAGCGAGGCGCCGACCAGCAGCCCGACCAGGACCCGGGGCAGCCGCAGCTCGTTGACGATGAACTCCTGACCGGCGTCGCCCTCCCCCACCAGCGTCCTGAGCACATCGGCGGCGGACATCGGGAAGTCGCCGGTGCCGATCAGCACGACACTCGCGGCCAGCGCCACGGCCAGCAGCAGGACGACGACGGTGAAGGCGCGCACCTCCAGCCGGAACGACAGGCCGCCGGGGGTCCGCACCGCGCGGTTGGTCTTCACAGCTGGGCCGTCCTCCGCCGTCGTACGAGAAAGATGAAGACCGGGCCGCCGAGGATCGCGGTGACGATCCCGACCTGCACCTCGGCGGGCCGGGCCACGATCCGGCCGATCACATCGGCGCCCAGCAGCAGCACCGGCGACAGGACGGCCGCGTACGGCAGGATCCAGCGCAGATCCGGCCCGGTGAAGGAGCGCACGAGGTGCGGCACCATCAGACCGACGAACATGATCGGCCCGCAGGCGGCGGTCGCGGCCCCGCACAGCACGGTCGCGGCCAGCATGGACAGCGCCCGGGTGCGGTTCAGGTTCGCGCCGAGCGCCTTGGCGGTGTCGTCACCCATCGCCATGGCGTTCAGCGGCCGGGCGAGCGCCAGCGCCAGCAGGGAACCGGCCAGCAGGAACGGCACCACCTGCTTGATCGCAGCGTCACTGCCGGAGGCCAGCGAACCCACCGTCCAGAACCGCATCCGGCCGAGCGCCGCGTCGTCCAGGATCATGACGGCCTGCAGATAGCCGTAGAGCGCCGCGCTGATGGCCGTACCGGCGAGCACGAGCCGCACCGGGGTCGCGCCCCTGCTGCCGCCGAGGAACCACACCAGCGCGCCGACCCCCGCCGCGCCCAGGAACGCGAACCACACGTACCCGGACAGCGAGGTGACGCCGAAGAAGGTGATGGCGGTGACGACCGCCGCCGACGCGCCCGCGTTGATGCCGAGCAGTCCGGGGTCGGCCAGCGGGTTGCGGGTCAGCGCCTGGAGCACCGCTCCCGCCAGCCCGAGCGCGGCGCCTGCGAGCAGTCCCAGCACGGTTCGTGACAGCCTGTCGGCCACGACGACGTCACCGTAGGTGCCCGAAGCGCCGAACAGACCGTGCCACACCTGTTCCAGGGACAGCTCCTTCGCCCCGACCGCGATACTGGCCAGCGCCACGAGCACCAGCACCACGACGGAGACCAGCAGCCCGAGGACGCGTATCGCCCGGCGGCTCGGGGGCGCGGGGGCACTCTCCGCGCGCTGTTCGGGGGGACTCTCGACCAACACGCAGTTAGGTTAGCCTACCCTCCCAATCGATCATGATCCGCAGGTCCGGCCCCCGCCGACGTGGGGTTTCACCATCCCAGCCGTGCCAGCGCCTTCCCGCCGTCCAGCTCGCACGCACCGTCACCGGCCGCCGTCCACGCAGCCGCGCACAACGCCCGCAGCCCGTCCGTCGCGTTTCCTTCCCCGTCGAGCTCCAGCGCCGCGGCTCCGGCCGTCGCCGTCCAGCCACCGCACCGGAACCCGTCGCCCGCTGCGACGACCTCGGGCTGTCCGGTGAGCAGCCCGCGCAGGTCGGCGTCCACATATGTCGGCCGGTGCTGCGGCGGTGCGCCGAGGAGCAGCGCGCCGTCCGTCACCCCGGTCAGCACCAGCAGCGAGTCGACCTCGCCGTTGAACGCGCCCTCGATGTCCGTGTCCAGCCGGTCGCCCACGACCAGCGGCCGCTCCGCGCCCGTCCGCAGGATCGTCTCCCGGTGCATCGGCGGCAGCGGCTTGCCCGCCACCTGCGGCTCGGCCCCCGTGGCGATCCGCACGACCTCCACCGCCGCGCCGTTGCCCGGCGCGATGCCCCGGCCACTGGGGATCGTCAGGTCGGTGTTGGACGCGAACCACGGCACCCCGCGGGCGACCGCGTACGACGCCTCCGCGAACCTCCCCCACGGCAGTTCGGGACCGCCGTAGCCCTGCACGACCGCCACCGGCTCGTCGTCCGCCGAGTCCACCGGCACCAGGCCGCGTTCGCGCAGCGCCACCCGCAGCCCCTCGCCTCCGATCACCAGCACCCGCGAGCCCGGCGGCACCTGCTCACTGATCAGCCGCGCCACCGCCTGGGCGGACGTGATGATGTCACCGGCCGCCGCCGGTATCCCCAGCTCGGTCAGGTGCGCGGCCACGGCGTCCGCGGTGCGCAGCGCGTTGTTCGTCACGTAGGCGAGGTGCATGCCGCCCTCGCGGGCCGTGGCGAGCGATTCCACCGCGTGGACAATGGCGCTCCCGCCCGCGTACACCACACCGTCGAGGTCGAGCAGCGCCGTGTCGTACGCCTCGTTCAGGGCCCGCCCACTGCCCTCGGGCCTCGTCCTGACGCTCCGGCTCATTCCGCATCGCTCCTCGTTCGACGGCTTTCCCCCCGATCATCCCCCATGCCACCGGCCCCCGTACGATGCCGGGATGAACACTGCAGGTCACTCGGAAGCAAAGGCGCCCCGGGGCCTGGAACTCACCCCGTTCCGCGGCCTCCGTTACGACCCCGACCGGGTCGGCAGCCTGGCCGCCGTGACATCCCCGCCGTACGACGTCGTCGTCCGCCCCGACGGCCTGCACCACCTCCAGTCCGCCGACCCCCACAACATCGTCCGGCTGATCCTGCCCGAGGCCGCCACGCCCGAGGCCCGCAACGCCCAGGCGGCCGAGACGCTCCGGCGCTGGCGCGCGGAGGGCGTCCTGACCGCCGACCCCGAACCGGGCCTGTACGTCTACGAGCAGCGCGACGGCGAGGGCATGGTGCAGCGCGGCATCATCGGCGTCCTGCGGGTCTCCGACCCCGACGAGCAGATGGTGCTGCCCCACGAGGACGTCATGCCGCACATCGTCGCCGACCGCGCGGACCTGATGCGGGCCACCTCCGCGAACCTGGAGCCTCTGCTGCTCACGTACCGGGGCGACGGCAGCGACGGCGGGGCGACCGTCACGGCCGGCCTGATCGAACGCACGGCCGCGCGCCCGCCCCTCCTCGCGACCACCACGGAGGACGGTTTCCACCACCGGCTGTGGTCCGTCACCGACCCCGCCGAACTGGCCGCCGTCCAGAAGGAACTCGCCGGGCACCAGGCGCTCATCGCCGACGGCCACCACCGTTGGGCGACCTACCGCCGCCTCCGGGCGGAGCACCCCTCCCCCGGTCCCTGGGACCACGGCCTGGTGCTCCTCGTCGACACCGCCCGCCATCCCCTGCGGGTGCGCGCCATCCACCGGCTGCTGCACGCTGTGCCGGTCGCGGACGCCGTGGCCGCGCTCGACGGCCTCTTCCGCGTCCGCCGACTCGAGGTGCCGCTGCCCGAGGCGATGGACGCCTTGGCCGAAGCGGCCGCGGAGGGCAACGCCTTCCTCCTCGCCGGGGACGGCGCCTTCCACCTCGTCGACCGGCCGGATCCCGAGCTGCTGGCGCGCACGGTCCCCGTCGATCGCCCGGTGGCCTGGCGCACCCTGGACGCGACGGTGCTGCACGCCACGCTCCTCGACCACGTCTGGCGTGTCCCGGACGCCCCCGCACACATCGCGTACATCCACGACACGGCCGCCACGGTCGAAAAGGCGGAACGCGACGGCGGGACGGGCGTGCTCATGCACCCGGTGCACGAGGACGTCGTCCGCGA
The DNA here is from genome assembly GCF_055571035.1 of Streptomyces malachitofuscus. NCBI lineage: Bacteria > Bacillati > Actinomycetota > Actinomycetes > Kitasatosporales > Streptomycetaceae > Streptomyces > Streptomyces malachitofuscus. The sequence continues at coordinate 406,685 of NZ_JBVIGA010000004.1, forward strand.
CCTGGCGCGTCAGGGTGTCATGATGCCGCGCAAGTCGACGTCCTTCGGCCCGAAGCCGGCCTCGGGTCTGGTGCTGCGGGCGCTCGATCTGTGACGAAGGGGCGGGCCTCCGAAGAGACCCGCCCCTTGATGCCGCTTCCGCGCCCGGGACGTCAGTCCTTGTCGTCCGCGGCGTCCTCGGCGTCCTGGGCGTCCTCGTTCAGGACGTCGTCGGCCTGGTCCTCGGCGAGGGCGTCCATGAACTCCACGCCGTCCAGCTCGGCCAGCCGGTCGGAGGCGTCGGTGCTGCCGTCCCGGTCGGCCTCGACGGCCTTGGCGAACCACTCGCGTGCCTCACCGTTCCGGCCGGCCGCGAGCAGCGCGTCCGCGTACGCGTAGCGCAGCCGCGCGGTCCACGGCTGCACGGAGTGGGACGCCAGCTCGGAGCTCTGCAGCGTCACGATCGCCGCGTCGAGCTGCCCCAGGTCACGCCGGGCACCGGCCGCGACGAGCCGCATCTCGACCTGGCCGGCCTTGTCCAGCTTCTGCACCTCGGGCGCCCCGGCCATGTCCAGCGCCTTCTCCGGCCGCCCGAGCCCGCGCTCGCAGTCGGCCATGAGCGGCCACAGCTCCGCGGTCCCGGTCATCCGCCGCGCGGCCCGGAACTCGGCGAGCGCCTCGGAGTACTTCTGGTTGGCGTACGCGGCGAACCCGGCTGCCTCCCGGACGGCCGCGACGCGGGACGCCAGGCGCAGGGCGACCCGGGAGTAACCGTAGGCGCCCTCGGGGTCCTCGTCGATCAGCCGGGCGACCATCACCAGGTTCTTGGCGACGTCCTCCGCGAGCGTCTTGGGCAGGCTCTGCAGCTCCTGCCGTACGTCCTTGTCGATCTCCTCGCCCGTGACGTCCTCGGGGATCGGCAGCCGCTTGATGGGCTCGCGGTCGCGGTCCCGGTCACGCTCGTCACGGAAGCGCCCGCCGCCGTGCCGGTCGTCACGGCCTCGGAAACCGCCGGGGCGTCCACCGCGGTCGTCCCGGCGAGGACCGCGTCCCCGGTCGTCCCGGCCGCGGTAGCCACCCCGGCTGTCGTCCCTGCGGAACCCGCCACGGTCGTCGCGGCGGTAGCCACCACGGTCCCGGTCACCACCACGACCGTCGTCCCGACGGAACCCGCCACGGTCCCGGTCACCCCGGTCGTCACGCCGGAACCCGCCACGGTCCCCGCGATCACCACGGTCATCACGCCGGAAGCCACCACGGTCCCGGTCACCACCACGACTGTCGTCCCGACGGAACCCGCCACGGTCCCCGCGATCACCACGGTCGTCACGGCTGCGGTAGCCGCCACGGTCCGGGTCGCCTTCGCGCCGGTCGTCCCGACGGAACCCGCCGCGGTCGTCACGGTCACCACGGTCGTCGCGCCGGAAGCCACCACGGTCGCCCCGGTCGTCACGGCCCCGGAAACCGCCCCGGTCACCACGGTTGTCGTCGCGGCGGTAGCCACCACGCTCCCGGTCACCACCACGACTGTCGTCCCGACGGAACCCGCCACGGTCCCGGTCGCCTTCGCGACGATCGTCCCTGCGGTCGTCCCTGCGGTCGTCACGTCCGCGGTAGCCCCCGCGGTTGTCATCACGTCCGCGGAAGCCACCGCGCTCCGGCCGGCCACCGGCACGGTCGTCGCGGCGGAACCCACGGTCACGGTCGCCACCCCGGTCCCTGTCACGGTCCCGTTCCCGGTCACGATCCCGGTCGTCGCGACGGAAGGGAGGACGCTCTCCGCTGCCACGGAATCCACGGTCGCGGTCATCGCCCCGGCGCTGACCGCCACGCGGACCGCCCCGCTGGCCGCCACGGTCAGCACGGTTCGGCCGGTCACCACTGTCCCGTCGCCGCTGGTCGCGCTCCGGTCGGTCGTCGGGAGAGTTGGTGGACATCGGTGACTCCTGTCTTCGGTACCGCAAGCATAAATAAAAAAGGACCCCTGGCCCCAGCTGAACGCTGGTGACCAGGGGTCCTTCCAAAGATTGTTCGGCGGCGTCCTACTCTCCCACAGGGTCCCCCCTGCAGTACCATCGGCGCTGTAAGGCTTAGCTTCCGGGTTCGGAATGTAACCGGGCGTTTCCCCTACGCTATGACCACCGAAACCCTAATGGTTTCGAGCGAACAAGCACACTCTTCTATTGTCTGTTCTGCTCAAAGCCGACAACGGTCGTTGTCTCAGAACCAACACAGTGGACGCGAGCAACTGAGGACAAGCCCTCGGCCTATTAGTACCGGTCAACTCCACACGTTACCGTGCTTCCATATCCGGCCTATCAACCCAGTCGTCTACTGGGAGCCTTACCCTCTCTAGGAGGTGGGAGTCCTCATCTCGAAGCAGGCTTCCCGCTTAGATGCTTTCAGCGGTTATCCCTCCCGAACGTAGCCAACCAGCCATGCCCTTGGCAGAA